>DAIUFO010000119.1:693-3448 GCA_036844545.1 Chloroflexota bacterium | reverse complement strand
CTGTAGCTGTCGGCGGGCGTCAGATACAGCTCCTCCGGCGGTCCCGAGGCGACGATGCGCCCGGCGCGCATCACGCACACGGTGTCGGCCAGGCTCAGCGCTTCGGTTTGATCGTGCGTCACGTACAGCGTGGTCAGCCCCAGCCGGCGGGTGAGGCGCTTGAGCTCGGCACGCATGTCCTGGCGCAGGCGCGCGTCCAGATTACTGAGCGGTTCATCCATCAGCAGCACCGGCGGCTCGGTGATGACGGCCCGCGCCAGCGCGACGCGCTGCTGCTGCCCGCCGCTGAGATCCGTCACCGGGCGATCCTCGTAGCCCGCCAGCTGCACCAGCTCCAGTGCCTGGCGCACCCGCGGAGGCACCGCGGCACGCGGCACGCGCTGGCGGCCGTCCGTCAAGGGGTAAGCCACGACCTGGCCCACTGTCATGTGCGGCCACAGCGCATAGGACTGGAAGACCATGCCGATGTCACGCTTGTTGGGCGGCACGAAACGCCGTTCCAGGGAGGAGAACACCGTCATCCCAGCGAGCTCGATCGAGCCGGCGTCGGGGGTTTCCAACCCGGCGATGCAGCGCAGCGTCGTCGTCTTGCCGCAGCCGCTGGGTCCGAGCAGGACGCAGAATTCGCGCTCGGCTATGTCCAGATCGATGCCGTCCACCGCCGCTACCCGGCCGTCCCGCGCGTCGTAGGACTTGCGCAGATCGCGGATGTGAATCATGTGGTAGCCCTTGAGCCAAGACGGTAGCACAGCATTGCGGGTATGCACCGCCCACTAAAACCTGTGCCCGTAGGGCTTAGACTATCATCCACGGGTGAGCCCTTGTGGAGGATTCAATCCGGCTCGAGGACCGGGACAGTAGGCCTGGCACTCTCACCCAGGTTCGCCGGATGCACCGCACATCCCACCGGCGCCTGGGTAGTCCAACAGGCGCGTCATCTCGCCTGGAAGATCCAGGATGGCGAGCTCCAACCCAGGTTCCTGCTCCGTGACGGGGATACCAAGTTCACCGCCGCCTTCGACAATGCCTTTCAGAGTGGGGCGTGGACATTCCCTTCAGGTTCCCTCGGGCCAACTCGTGTGCTGAGAGATGAGTGGGCACTGCACGCCGAGAAGCCCTCGACCACCTGCTGGTCTTTGGCCAGCGTCACCTCACGCATGTGGCGAGCGAGTTCATTCAGCACGACAACGAAGGGCGGCCCCATCAGAGCCTCAACCAACGGGCGCCCTGCCAGCCTGGAGTCGGGCCCGGTCCTTCGCAAGGTCGGATTGTCCGTCACGACGCAGTCGCCACAGTTTCGTTACGCTGAGGCCGCCACCGCCCGCTGAGTGCCCAGCCCGGAGTATCTCCTGGGGCAGTTAGGTCGGAGAATACGTTTCATCCGCGCGAACCAACCGGCGAGGGAACCGTTATTTCAAGGCAGATGAAGTTTGGCTGGGTTAGGGTAGCCCGAAAGGCATAGGAAACTCTCGCATTCTGCCGCACGGGTCACTGTGGCCATGTGCAGGGCGTTCATACTAGGTACGGTTCAATGCGGCGCCTCAGAATTATCGTCGAAGCACGTGGACCGTGCAGTACCAGGGCGGCACAGCCGGCAAGATTGTCCGAGGGGCACGCCGGGCCAGCTGGGTGCCCTGGCTGATGGCCGCGTTCGGAGCATTCGGCCGGGTGCGATGCAGCGACAGGTGCGCGGCCGAGCCAGCGCATCCCCGGACTGCACATACAGCATCGGTGTCGCTTCACCCGCGGATCACCATCCTGCCGATACCAGCCGCTCAGTGATCTGCTTATTGTGTTACGAGCCCTAAGCGTCTCCAAGCTGTCTGTTACAACGCCGAGATCGCGGTTGAGCTTCCGGTCAGTTTTGAGCGGCTGGCCGGCTGGCTTCGAGGGTGACTTCTGTCAGCGACCTTTAGCTTTTAGCGGGGCTTGGTCATTGCGCCGCCGCCCCGTGGCAGGCGACGGGTTTCGTGTAATGCGCTCCGCTAACTCTTCGAGGGACTGATGCAGCTGCGCGAAGGAGCGCTGTCCGAGCATTTCTGCGATCCGCTGTTCGGTTGCTCGCGCTTGGCGATTGACGGTCTTATCGAGTCGGCGCCCTTTCGTGGTGAGCCGAACGATGCGGGCGCGCCTGTCGGAGAGCTCGGGCTCACGGACGAGGTAGCCGTGTTGTTCGAGGTGGCCCAGCAGGTCGTTGATTGACTGCTTGGTGATCTGGAGCTGGTCGGCGAGCTCGGAAGGGTGGAGCCGGTCGAGGGTGGGGTAGCGGAACAGACCGACATGGGCCCGGTTCACGTCGTCGTAGCCAGCCGCAACCACGCCCAAGAAGATCTGTTCGCGCACCCACTGCCAGGTCAGGCGCATCAGTGCGCCCAAGTACCGGCGACGGCCATCTGATGATTCGCTTGACACGATAGTCAGGATACCATACTATGTACTCACCTACTCGTAAGGCATCCTGACCATCCGGAGGCAAAGGAGGGACCCGGTGGCACGGGCGTCGGATCTGGTCCGTCCCCCTAAACAGCTACACAGAAAGAAAGGCATGACATGACTACAGCAGTCGTTGACACTCCCCAGAACGAGCAAGCACAGGCCTGGTGGTTCTTAGACACCCTCGTCGTCGAGCACCGTTGCGCTCCTGGCATGGAGACCGTCGTGCTCGAGATGACCTTGCCCGTCGGCTCCGCGCCCCCGCTGCACGTGCACGCCACCCTCGACGACACCTGGTACATCCTCGACGGCACGATGGCGG
>DAIUFO010000119.1:0-683 GCA_036844545.1 Chloroflexota bacterium | reverse complement strand
TGCTCGAGCAGCGTGCGCAGGATCCGCTCGGCGTCGAGCTGCTGGGGCGGGACGCGCGCCGCCTCGTCCCAGTTACCGCTCACGATGGCGGTGCGCTGCGGCGATGAGCAGCTGGTCGTCGGCGCCGGGCACTGGGTGTCGATGCCGCGGGGTGTGCCGCACACCTTCATGGTCATCGGTGATCGTGAAGCGCGTATCCTGCTCGTGCACGACAACACCAGCTTCCGGGACTTGGTCAGGGCGCTGGGGGTACCGGCCACGGCTCACGTGGTGCCCGCGCAGCCGGTCTTCCCGTCGATGGACGAGCTCGTACGCGTGGCCGGCGCCCACGACCTCACGCCGATCGGGCCGCCGATCAGCGTCGAAAACCCCGACACGCTCGTGGCGGTCGCGCACTGAGCTGGCGACTGTTCGAATTAATGGTGGCGGCGCGACGGGCCCGAAACGCCAGTCGCGCCGCCACCAGCCAACCGCGAAGGGAGTACGCCATGCTGGTTCAAACACTGGCCGCCTTCATCCTCCGGCAGCTCCGCGAGGGCCAGCGCGGCAGTTGGCCCGGTTTGCCGCTGGCGTTAGACGCATCCACGACCGGGGTGCGGCCGTCAACCGCCTCATCCGGGACGCGGCCGGCACGGAGTCGCGGATGGCGGACCTGTGGCAGTTGGAGAAGGAACAGCGCCGGG
>DAIUFO010000118.1:5695-10431 GCA_036844545.1 Chloroflexota bacterium | reverse complement strand
GCCCGGAGCCGCTGCAGTTCGTCGTTGGTGTCCACGTCATACCACTCAGGGGCGAGCTCGACCCAGAGTCCGAGACCTCGGGCGCGCTCGGCCGTGCGCTGGCAGATGGTGCTGCCATCGTAGGCTTCGCCCTCAAACAGGTTGCGTGCCGCGACACCGTCTAGGCCTACCCCGCCAACCAGGTAGTAGCCGCCATCCGCGCACGGCCCCAGGACGATGCCTGGCCCCGGCCGCTCGAGCAGCTCGAAGGCGGCCCGAAGGTGGGTTTGGGGCAGGTTGGGCGAGTCCGTTTCGCCGACCACGACGTCCACCGCTCCGGCGGATGCGGCGCGCTCGAACGCCTCGCTGATGCCGGCCATGAGGCCTGGCCGCCGCTGGGCCCAGACGCCAACGCTGTCCGGCGCAAACGGCCGTAGGGCCTGTGCATGCTGCTCGTCCGGCGCCATGAGGGCCACGACGTGGCACGCATCGCAGGCAGTCCGCAGGCTCGTTTTCAGGAAGGGCTTCGTGTATCCGTGCCGCGGTCTCAGGTCCCAACGCGGCCGCGAGCCGCGTCTTCGCTTCGCCAGCGATGGGGGCCTTGGCCATGAGCACCAGCGCCCGGCGGCGGATGAGCGGCTCGCCGGCGCCGTGCCCAAAACCGTGGCGGGCCAGTGTGGACAAGATGGCGTAGGAAGCCTTGAGCGACGTGCTCAGCTTGCCGCTGACCTTTGACTCGCCCCCCACGCGGCGGCGGTAGTGCAATGGCGCCTCGGCCAAGCGGTAGCCGCGCCGGGCCGCCTTAACGATCATCTCGATCGTCCAGCCGTACGTGCCCTCCGTCATGTCCAGAGCCAGCAGCTTGTCGCGGCGGATGACCTTGAAGCTGGGCAGGTCGGTGATCGGCTGGCCCCAACGCGCGCCGATCAGCCCGGCCGCGAGCCGGTTGCCGAGCACCGCGTGGGCCGGCAGGGCGCCGGCTTCCATTTGGCGGCGGGCGCCCAAGGCCAAATCCGCCTTGCCGCCGGCGACGACTTTCACCAACTGGCGCAGCGCCGCGGGATCGTCCGAGCCATCGCCATCCACGCCAGGATGTCCGACCGGGCCGCCTGGGCGCCGCTGGCGCACGCCCGGCCGTAGCCGCGCCGACGCTCGACCAGCACCCGGGCGCCCGCCGCGCGGGCAGCCTCGGCCGTTCGATCGCGGCTGCCTCCGTCCACGACGAGGATCTCGTCGACCAGATCGCGCGGGACCTCTGCTACTACTTGGCCGATAGCCGTCTCTTCGTTGAACACGGGGATGATCACGGCGACCGTGGGGCGTACCAATTGTTCTACGTCCGGCTCCTGCTTACTGCTTTTGTGCCTGCAAGCATCGTAGCCGCATGCAGGGAGCGACTTCAGCTCGGTAGGCTTAGCGGGTGCCGCTTCGCCGGTGGCGCCTGCCGCTGCTTCTGCTCATCCTGCTGGCCGCCTTTGGCGTGCGGGTGCTGGGGCTGGGCATCCAGGACTTGAGCGACGACGAAGCGTTCTTCGTCCAGATAGCCCACCAGGGCACCTATCTTCAATTGGCGGGATCGGCGGAGCCTCACCCACCGCTGTACCTGGCGCTGCTGCAAGGCTGGATGTTCCCGGCCGGCGCCACCGAGTACGCCGTGCGCTTCCTGTCCGTGATGTTCGGATTGGCGACAGTGGCCGCGGCCTACGAGTTGGGCCGGCAGATTGCGGGTGAGCGTCTGGGGTTGGCGGCAGCGGCTGTCGCCGCGCTGAACCCGTACCAGATCTTCTACTCGCAGACCACGCGCGATTACCAGATCGCCTGCTTCTTCGCGCTGGTTTCGGTGGTCACCTTGCTATGGGCCATGCGCCGGCCAAAGCTGGTTCCTGCCTACGCGGCGACCGCGCTGCTGGCGATCTTGAGCCACTACTACGCGCTGGCGATCGTCCTGTTCGAGCAGGCGCTGCTGCTGGGCTGGCTGTGGCGGCGAGATTTCAAGGGGATGCGGCGCTGGCTGGCCGCGGACGGCTGCATCGCCGTGGTGTTCCTGCCGTGGGCGCTGTACTCGCTGCGCACGGTGGCCAACTACGAGCCGGGCCACGGCACTCCGGGCACCGTCGGCGAGACATTGCGCCAGACGTTCCAGTTCTACAACTTCGGCACAGCGTTCCGGCCCCAGGACGTGGCTTGGCCAACGGTCGCCGCCATGGCGCTGCTGTTTTTAGGGCTGTACGGCTTGGCTGTTGCCGGCGGAGGACGAGCCCTTGGGCTCAGCCTGGGGTACCAGCTGGCGCCGCTGCTGTTCGGCCTGGTGACGCTGCTGCACACCACGCAGTTCGGGGCGCGCTTCCTGTTCCTGGGATCGCCCGGCTACCTGCTGGTGATCGCGGGCGCGATCGTTGCGCTGGCGCGCCGCCGGGTGCTGACTCTGGCGCCGCTGGCGATCCTGGGGGGGCTGGCCGGCTTCGCCATCTACAACACCACCTTCAGCGAGCAGTTCACTGACAAGGGCTACGGCCGGCTGGCAGCCTACCTGGCCCGCCACATCAATTCGAGCGACGCGGTGGTCCTGAATGGCATCTCACAGTCACTGCAGTACTGGTACTACGGCGAGCTCCGCAACGGCATCTCCCAGCGGGTGGCCATTCTGCCCCTGAAAGCGGACGGCGGCGGGGCCGACGGCACGCCGCCGGACCTCGGCCAGACGCAGCGAGCGCTGAGCGAGCTCGCCGCCGGCAGCACCGGCATCTGGCTCATCGACGACGACAGCCTGCGCTATGACCCGAACCTGGATACGCAGCGAATGCTGGCAAGCCAGGCGTTCCGGGCCTTCAGCCAGGGCTTCCGCGGCCAGCGGCTGGACTTCTACGCGCTCGGCCAGCCTGGGCCGCTGGCCAGCGCAACCGCCCGGCTGGATGGCGTGACGTTGACCCAAGCGAGCCGGCTGGATCGGCCAGTCCCGGCCGGCCAGGCCATCCCATTGCAGCTGCAGTGGCAGGCGACGCGCGACAATCCGCCGCCATTCAAGGAATCGCCGCGGCTTATCGACAGCACGGGAGTGCTCGTGAACCAGGACGACAGCTCGTCTGGCGGCGGCTTCTGGCCGCCGGCGTGGCAAGCGGGCACCACGCGCGAGGACCGGCCGGGACTGCTGGTGCCGGTCGGCACGCCGCCCGGCACGTACAAGGTGCAGCTCGTAGCCTACGACGCCGCCTCCGGCAAGGCACTGGGCCCGCCGGTCGACTTGCAGCAGGTGCGGGTCGATCATTCGGCGCCGCAGCGAGTGCAGGCAGCCGACCTGGCGCCGGCGGACCGCATCGTTGGCGGCGAGCACCTGGTCGGCATCGGGCTGGCGCCCGAGATCCCGGCTGGCGAAAAGCTGACACTGACGCTGCTGTGGTCCGGCGGCCGCACACCGGAACCGGAGTCGGTGCCGCTGACCTTCGGCGACACGCAGGTGGTCCATCAGATTGGGGGCGGGACGTACCCGACGACCGACTGGCAGTCGCGCGACGTGGTGCGGGACGTGGTCACGATCCGAATACCGTCAGGCTTGCAGCCGGGAAGTTACCCCCTGCTGGCCGGCCAAGATCGCCTGGCGCTGGTGAAGGTTCTGCCGACGAAGCGGCTGTTCAGCGCGCCACCCATCGCCCACCGGGCGACGGCGCGCTTTGGCGAGGTGGCTCAGCTATTGGGCTATGAGACGGACGCAACCCCCGGCGGCGTCCACGTGCGCCTCCTCTGGAAGGCCATCGCCGAAACGACGGTGTCCTACACCGTGTTCGTCCACGCGCTGGGCGACGACGGCAAGATCCTTGCCCAAGTCGACGTACCCCCCGGCACCGACAACTGGGACGCCGGCGAGGTTGTGCCGGCGGACTACAACCTCAGCGTGAGCAGCGGTTACACGCTGGAAATCGGCATGTACGACACCCTCGCAGGTACGCGCCTGCTCGTATGCCCCGGCGTCTCAGGCTGCGCCCAACCGGCGGACCATTTGGAGTTGGGGAAGGGCTAAACGAACAGCTGGATCGGTTTCTCGAGCTTGTGCTTGACGGCGCGGAGGAACTCGGCGGCTGTGGCGCCGTAGAAGACGCGGTGGTCGGCGGACAGGGTGAGGGTGCAGCGTTTGGAGATGGCCAGGTGGCCGTCCACCACGACGGGGCGGTCCTCGACCATGCCGACGGCCAGGATGGCGCTGTGCGGCGGGTTGATGATGGCGCTGAACCCGGTGACGCCGAACATGCCCAGGTTGGAGATGCTGAAGGTGCCGCCCTCGTAGTCGTGCGGCTCGGCTTTGCCGTCGCGCATCTTGCGGGCGAGGGCCTTGCTCTCGGCCGCCAGCTCGTGCAGGTGCTTCTGGTCGGCATCGCGGATGACGGGCTCGATCAGGCCGTTCGGCACGGCCACGGCGAAGCCGACGTTGATGCGCTTGTTGCGGATGAGCTTGCCGTCCTGGTAGAAGGAATTAACGTCCGGGTAATCGCGCAGGGTGAGGGCGCAGGCACGGACGATCAGGTCGTTGATGGTGACCAGCTCCTCCTTGGCGACGCCCTCGTTCAGCTCGTCCAGGTCGGCCACGGCCTTGACCATGTCCACGTCCATGGAGATGTAGAAGTGGGGCACCGGGCCCTTGGCTTCGACCATGCGACGGGCGATGGTCTGCTGCATGCGGCCCAGCGGGACCACTTCCACGTCGGCGGCGGCCAGGGCGGTTTCGGCCGGGCTGGTGGTGGGGGCCGCTGCCTTGCCGGCCGCGG
>DAIUFO010000118.1:0-5685 GCA_036844545.1 Chloroflexota bacterium | reverse complement strand
TTCGACGTCTTCCTTCTGGATGCGGCCTTGGGGGCCGCTGCCTTTCAGGGTGGCCAGGTCGACGCTCAGCTCGCGGGCTAGCCGGCGAGCCATGGGGGAGGCGCGAAGCTGGCCTTTCGGCGAGTCCGGAGTCCGTCCGGAGTCCGAGGTCGCCGGCGCCGTTAACAGAGGGGCTTGCTGTTGCGTTGGCTCGGGGCGCTTCGCGTCGGTTTCAGCTACCGCTGGGCCGGGGGGTTCGGCTGCCGGGGTTCCCTCACCCCGACCCTCTCCCGCCGCGGCGGGAGAGGGAGAAGGGGCTGCTGCCGTGGCATCTTCCCCCGGAAGGGCTATTTCCCCGATCAGGTCGCCTACGGGGGCGGACTGGCCGGCTTCGAGGATGATGCGGGCCAGCTTGCCGGAGGCGTACGCTTCCAGCTCGATGTTGGCTTTGTCGGTCTCGATCTCGACCAGGGGCTCGCCCTTCTTGATGTCGTCGCCCTGGTGCTTGAGCCACTTGGAAACGGTGCCCTCGGTCATCGTGTCCGACAGCCGGGGCATGAAGACTTGTTCGGGCATTGGGCTTAGGCGGCTTTTTTGCTGAGCGTTTTCTTGGCGCCGGCCACGATCTGCTCGACGGTCGGGATGCAGGCTTGCTCCATGCGCTTGGCGTAGGGCATCGGCACCTCCACGCCCGACACGCGAGCCAGCGGCGCCTCCAGGAAGTCGAACGCCGCCTCGTAGATGGAGGCGGCGGTCTCGGCGGTGATGCCGTAGCTGCCCCAGCCTTCCTCGACCACCACTGCGTGGTTGGTCTTCTCGACTGACGTGCGCAGCGCCGCGACGTCCAGCGGGCGCAGGCTGCGCAGGTCCACGACCTCCGCGTCTATTCCCTGAGACGCCAGCTCTTCGGCGGCTTGCAGGCACAGCAGCACCATCCGCGAGTGGCTCACCAGCGACACGTCCTTGCCCTGGCGCTTGATGTCGGCTTTGCCCAGGGGCATCAGCAACTCCCCGTCCGGCACCTCGCCCTTGGTGTTGTACAGGCCCTCGTTCTCGATGAACACCACCGGGTTGTCGTCGCGGATGGAGGTCTTGAGCATGCCCTTGGCGTCCGCGGGCGTGGCCGGCGCGACCACGACCAGGCCAGGGATGTTGGCGTACCACACCTCCAGGCTCTGGGAGTGCTGCGCGCCGAGTTGGTGGCCGCCGCCGCCGGGCATGCGGATGACCATCGGCACGGTCGCGTGGCCGCCGAACATGTAGCGGATCTTGGCGGCGTGGTTGACCACCTGGTCGGTGGCCAGCAGCGAGAAGTTGACGGTCATGATCTCGACCACCGGCCGCAGGCCGGCCAGAGCCGCACCAACGCCGGCGCCCACGATGGTGTCCTCGGAGATGGGAGTGTCCTTGACGCGGCGCTCGCCGAATTCCTGGTACAGGCCCTGCGTGACCTTGAAGGAGCCATCGAACACGCCGATGTCCTCGCCCAGCAGCAGCACGTTGTCGTCGCGCTGCATCTCTTCACGCAGGGCGTGGTTTAGGGCTTCGCGATAGGTGATTACCGCCATGTCACCGGGAGATCGCCGACGTAGACGTTCTGGAGGAGGTCCTGGTCGGGCTCAGGCTCGGGGCTGGCGTCGGCGAAGTCGACGGCCTCTTGGACGATGCGCTCGACGTCCTTCTCGTGGGCGTCGAAGTCCTCCTCGCTGGCCAGGCCCGCTTCGCGCAGGCGGTGGCGGAAACCCTCGATGGCGTCGCGCTTGCGCCACTCCTCGACCTCTTCCTTGCTGCGATAGACCTGCGGGTCGGCCATGGAGTGGCCGCGGTAGCGGTAGGTGACCGCTTCGAGGAAGTACGGCGTCCTCTCTTCGCGGATGCGATCGACGGCTCTTCGAGCGGCGTCGAGCACGGCGATGACGTCCATGCCGTCGACCCGCTCGGACGGGATGTCGTAGGCCGTCGCCTTGCGATACATGTCGTGGACGGCCGATACCCGGTCCACGGCGCTGCCCATGCCGTACTGGTTGTTGCCGCACAGGAACAGCACCGGCAGGTTCCACACCTTAGCCAGGTTCATGGACTCGTGGAAGGTGCCGTTGTTGGTGGCGCCATCGCCAAACATGGACATGACGATCTCGTTGCCTTCGCGGTACTGGATGGCCAGGGCTGTGCCCACGGCCAGGGCAATCGAGCCGGCCACGATGGCGTAGCCGCCCATGAAGCGCTTCTCGGCGTCGAACAGGTGCATCGAGCCGCCGCGGCCGCGGCTGGTGCCGTCGACGCGCCCGAACAGCTCGGCCATCACCCGCTTGGGATCGACGCCGTGGCTGATGGCGTGGCCGTGCTCGCGGTAAGTGCTGTACACGTAGTCGCCCGGCTGCAGGGCTTTGATGGCGCCCACGAAGGTCGCTTCCTCACCGATGTTCAGGTGCAGGAAGCCGCCCACCTTGGCCCGCGTGTACATCTCGCCGACCTTCTCTTCGAAGCGGCGGTTCAGCAGCATCAGGTGGTGGATGTCCAGCAGCTCCTCACTGCCGTGTTGGGTCAGCGCGGAGTCCTGCTGCTTGGTGTCAATCGCCATCAAATGCAATCTTCATCGGGGATTGTAGCGGCCATCCCCCGGTACAATCCCCTACTGAAATGCCGCTGCCCATCTCGACCAAGCCCGACCACGCCCACTGGCGCGACCTGTACTACGACGTGGTCCAGACCGGGCTGTGCACGGGCTGCGCCGGCTGCGTGGTCGTTTGCCCGCACCAGGTGCTCGATTACAAGAACCTCACGCCGTTCCAGACTTTGGACACGGTCGACAACTGCGTCCACGGCGAGAAGGGCTGCGATACCTGCGCCCGCGCCTGCCCGCGCATCGGCTACGGCGCGGTGGACATCGATAAGCTGCTGTTCGGCCGCGAGAAAGAAGCGCACGAGCTGTGCGGCATCTACGACGAGATCGTGTTCGCCCGCACACGGGACCCGCGGGTTCTGGAGCGGACGCAGGACGGCGGCATCGCCTCGACCTTGGCCATCTGGGCGCTCGAGTCCGGCCAGATCGACGGCGTCCTCACCTCCAGCAACGGCGCCGACTGGCACCCGCTGGACAGCGGCGCCTACCTGGCCACGGACGCCGAGGGCATCCTGGCCGGCGGCATGTCGCGCTACACCTACGTGCCGACGCCCCTGCCCCTCAAGCAGGCGATCAAGGATGGCTACTCCAAGCTGGCGCTGATGGCTGTGCCGTGCCAGACGGAGTTCGTTCGCAAGCTGATGACGACCAAGGTCAAGAAGTACCACTCGCGGGTGGCGCTCATCATCGGCCTGCTGTGCAGCGAGACGTTCGAGTTCGAGCCGTTCATCACCGAAACGATGGTCGAGAAGCGCGGCGTCGACGTGAACCAGGTCCGCAAGATCAACATCAAGGGCAAGGTCATCGTCTATCCCAAGGACGGCGGTGAGCCAGTCCTCATCCCGTTGAAGGAAGTGCGGCCGATGGCGCGCAGCCACTGCCACCACTGCCCGGACTTCACCGCCGAGCACGCCGACATCTCGCTGGGCGGCCTGGGCCAGGACGGCTGGACACTGACCCTGGTCCGCACCGAAGTAGGCCACACCTTTTGGGAGGGCCTCAAGCAGTCCGGCCTGATCGAGGTTCGGCCGGCCGAGGACGAGCCACAAGTGCTGGAGCTGATGGACAAGCTGGCGATAAAGAGCCGCAAGCGCGTGGTCGCCGCCGGCGATACCTGGTACCAACGCGGGCAACCCCTGCCGCCGGAGCTGATGCCGGAAGCCGTCACGGCGTAGCGTCCTTGCCGCAAGGGCGGCATCATCGGTCCAGAGGCAATGAAGCCCAACCTCCTTGCATTGCGGCAATACTGGCCTGACCTCGACGAGCGGCTGGCGGAGGAGCACCTCCGGCGGCTCGACGAGGCCTACTTCGAGGCTTTTTCGCCGGCTGAGATCAGCGTCGGTCGATCCGACGCCGATTCGCTGATCCGGCGCTTCTTGGGGCGCTTGCGCGTGGGAGCTCGGGTCACCGGGCAACAGAGCTAACGGGCTGAGCGAATAACGGCGGGCGCGGGCGCTACCGAGGTCCGGTTTCGGACCCGCAAGGGAACCGATTCGCGAAAACATTTTTTCGGAGGCTCGGCGAGCTTAGGGGCGAGGGCGGGGAATGGAAAGGGGCTCGATGTTGACCGGGAAGGTGTCCTGAAAGGGAACCGAGCCTCGGGTCCCTGTCGGGACGTTTACGGGATCGTTTGGGGACGCTGTTTGTGGGGTGATGAGGGCGGCGGGTCCGAGGGTGTAACGGCGGTCGCGGCCGCGGCCGAAGGCGCGGATGAGGCGGGCTTCGCGGAGCTGGTAGTCGGCGCGGGTGAGGGAGGCGCGAGCGGCCAGGAGGCCGCGGGGTAGGTGGAGGGTCATATGCCCGAGGGTACGAGGGCGTGGCACCAGACGGGGGTTGGGGCGCTGTCCCGCCAGCGCATCGTCCGTAGCGTAATGGATTATGCGCGGCCCGCCGACCTGCTCATTGATGTCACTGGTTGACGCAGAATCAAACCGGCCTAAACTTCGTCGGCCCGAACGGCGACGGCGAAGTTCACACCTACGGGCCTTCGAAATGCCTTTGGCCGCAGCGCACTTTGTCTGCCTCGCTGGTACGGAGCTTGAGGAAATCCGTGGTGCCCTTGGTTTCACGAACCAAGTACAGAGTCTGGTCACCCTCCTTGAGAATTGCCCAGTCGGGGTTGTACTTGCCTACCGGGCGTGTCGGTCTCAAACCAGCGTGGCAGCTTCGCGAACAGCTTGACATCCTCGCGGCGTTCTTGAACAGCATCATCTCCGATTCAGAGTCGGAGCCGTATCCGGGGATGCGCTCGTGCTTGATGCCGTCGACCAGTAGGCGGTGGAGAGAGAGGCGGATTCTTGGCTGCGCTCGGAATCACATGAGAGGGTTTGGGTGCGTGCCCTGAAGAAGGGTGAGCTGGTCGGTGTTGAAGAGGCGGCCCGCGCTTTCGAGGGGCTCCAGGAGGTACTGGGTCTTGATGATGGGGTGGTCTTCGCCGAGGCGACGGATCTCGGACGAGACATGGCTTTGTAGGAGGGATTCAGCTCGGCGAGGACGGGCCAGGGGTATTCGAAGTCGGCATCGGGGTCATCGCGAAGGTTGGCGGCACGCTGGTTGGCGAGGAGGGGCGTCCTGGCTCCAAGCGGTGCCATAGAGGACGGTGGTGGCGTTAGAGGTGGCAGCCATGTGGCGAAAGTCGCGGAGGTACTTCTGCTCGGAGACGTCCTGAGCCTCGTCGATCTCGAGGAGGAGGTTGGCCGTGCCGCCGACGACGTTGGATTCGGCATCGGCAGACAGGAACTGGACAGAGGCGGCGCCGAGCTCGACGATGTAGCCATGACGGGCGCGCCAGGCGACAGCCGCCGGAAGACGGGCTAGCAAGCGTTCCAGGCGCATTTTGCTGGTAACGAGCTGAGGCTTGAAGGTAGGCGCGGCCTTGACGATGGCACCGCCGTGGTGGCAGTTCACAACACCACGGTAAAAGCCGACAAACTCAGACGGGAACCACACGGAGTTGCGGGTGCCTGGCGAGAGAAGTCAGGCCTGATCGAGGTCCGGCCTGCCGAAGACGAGCCTCAGGTGCTGGAGCGATGGACAAGCTGGCCATCAAGAGCCGCAAGCGGGTGGTCGTGGCCGGGGACACC
>DAIUFO010000117.1:0-10461 GCA_036844545.1 Chloroflexota bacterium | reverse complement strand
TGGCTGCTTATTAGAACGAATAACTCAGCCTATTTGTGACGACCTACACTAGGTGAGGGCACTCTGCCTTCCGAATGGCTCATCTCCACCAGCGACGGCGGCCTGAGGGCCAAGGCCGTCGTCGTCGCTACCGGCTCCCGTCCCCGTAAGCTCGGCATCCCAGGCGAAGAGCGCTTCGAAGGCCGCGGCCTGAGCCACTGCGCCAGCTGCGACGGCCCGCTGCTGCGCGGCGGCCCAGCCGTGGTCGTCGGCGGCGGCGACTCCGCCTTCATGGAGGCGCTGACGCTTGCCGAGCATGCGTCGGAGGTAACCATCGTACATAAATCGCACGCTGCTCGCGCCCAAGACAGCTACCAGCGCCGCGTCTCCGAGCATCCAAAGATCGCGGTCCGCCCCGGCGCGATCATCGAGGAGCTTCTAGGCGAGGACGCCCTCAGCGGCGTGCGTGTCGGCCGGGACACCCTGCCAGCCGCCGGCGTGTGGGTCTATGTCGGTCTCGAGCCGAACACCGCCTGGCTGCAGGACACCCTCCGGCTCGACGGCTCTGGCCATGTCCCCACCGACATCTGGCTCCAAACCGAGCTGCCGGGCGTGTTCGCCGCCGGCGACGTCCGCGCTGATTCCGCCTCGCAGGCCATCACCGCCGCCGGCGACGGCGCCACCGCCGTCATCGCCGCGCACCGTTACCTCCTGGAGCAACCTAATGCCTAGGCGCCGCGGCGCCTACATCGCCAAGCTGTACAGTTCCAACCGATGGCAACCGAATCGCTGGCGGAGCTTGCGCGCTTCGCCCCGGACGTATATGGCTTCCGCTACCAGAACCATGTGGCGCTGTTCATCGTCACCCGCGAGGGCGTGATCCTGGCGGACGCCATCGGCCAGGCCAACCCGCGCACGCCGCACCTGATCAAGGAGGCTATCCGCTCCGTCACCGACCAGCCGGTGAAGTACTTCGTCTACAGCCACTCGGCCTTCGACCACAGCACCGGCGGCGCCGCCTTCGCCGACACGGCCACGTTCGTCGGCCACCACAACACCGTGGCTCGCATCGCCGCCGCCAACGACCCGGCGACTCCCGTGCCGGAGACGACGTTCGACAAGCAGCTCACCCTGGAGCTGGGCGGCAAGCGCATCGAGCTGTACGCCGCCGATTTGTCGGAACACGACGACTACCTCATCCTGCACGACCCTCAAGGCCGCGTGGTCATGACCGTCGACTTCGTCCAGCCGCGCAACGTGCCCTTTCGGACCCTGCTCGGCCACCCCGATTTCATCGTGAAGCGCCTGCAGTGGATCCACGACAACCTCGACTTCGATGTGCTCGTGTGCGGCCACGCCAGCCCGATGACGGGCACGAAAGAGGACGTGCTGGAGCAGCGCCAGTATTACCTGGACTTATCGGAAGCGATCGCCGCTGCCCGCGCCGGCGGAGCCGCCGACAACTCGCCCGGCATGCTGGCAGCCGTTCGCGGCACGCTCGCCGGCAAGTACGGCCAGTGGCGTCGCTTCGACGAATTCCTGGCGCTCAACATCGAAGGCATGATCCGCTGGCGCGCCGGAGAAGCGCCGGCCCTGCACTGAATCACCCGGCCAGCACGGGCGCCCGGTGCTTAGCTGTAGGGACCGAGCTTGGCGGCGGCGGCTTTGGCGTATTGGAGGTCGACCACAGTGTTGATGTCCACCGGCTTGGGCTGCTCGCCCGCGCTCACGAAGTAATCCTGCTGGTCCTGAAGGCTCTTGACGTTGGGCGGCCCGTTGGGGTCGATGCGCGGCACGACCATTTTCTCGAACAGGCTGGCGTCTTTCAACGCCGTATGCGCCACCAGCGCCTGGATGGTTTTGGTCCGAGCCTCCGGCAGCTTCTTGCCGAAGGCATCCGTGTACAGGCGGGCGCCCTTCAGGAAGGCCGTCATGTACGGCACCGCCAGGTCCGACTTGGCAAAATCAGGGTTGTAGAACAGGACGCCTCCCTGGGCGTTGGGATACACGTCGTAGTCGTGCAGCAGCGCGACCCCGGCCCCCTGGTTGGTAACCAGCGTGGTGGACGGCTCGGTCATAGCGGCAACGTCAACCTTGCCGTTGATCAGCGCCGCCCCAACTTCGGTGATCGGCAGCTGCACGTTGGTGAAGTCGCTCCGGGTCAAACCGGCGGATTTGAAGATCAGCGACCACAGCAGCTCGACGCCGTTGCCCGGCGGCGGCGCCACCACGTTGAGGCCTTTGATGTCGGCCATCGACTTGACCTTGCCACTGTCGACCAGCGACTTGCGCACGACGAAGGCGGTCACCGTCGCCGGAGGCGGCCCAGGATCGCTTTGGGACGTCCCGGCCACCACCTTCACCGCCACGCCACGGCTGACGGCATTCCACAGCGCGGCGCTGGTGATGCCGGCGGCGGTCTCGAGCTGGCCGGTACCGAGAGCGGGGATCATGTCTACGGCGGTGGCAAAGTCCACGATCTCGAGGTCGATCCCCTGCTCGGCGAAATAGCCCTGATCCAGCGCCACGAACACGGCGGAATCGGCGCCGACCGAATGGATAGACCCATAGCGCAGCTTCTTCAGCCCAACCTTGGCCACGGCCGCTTGGGACGCCAGGCTGGCGGCGGCCGGCTTCGCCGCCGCGCTGCTCGGCGGCAGGCTGGCGCCACCGCAGGCGGCCAAAAATACTGCCACCAGGACAACGGCAAGTCCCCTCTCCCGCCGCGGCGGGAGAGGGGGAGACAACCAGCCGTGCTTCCGTGGTCAGGCCGCTGCCGCGAGCGTTCTCCCAGCGGTCGTGGTCGACCTCGAAGCCGCTGCGCTGCGACAGGTCGATGGCGTTCAGGTCCGGGTCGAACACGCGGTACTCCGCCATGTCCCGCGCTTCGCGCTTGTTGTTCCACTGGGCCAGGTCGGACGGCATGCCGTCCATCACCGCCTGCGCATCCTCTACCACGAAGCCGAAGTGCTGCAGCCCGCTCTTACTGTTGATCGCCCGCTCGGCATCGTTGCGGAACACGTCCTCGTGCGGGCGCTCCATGCCGGCCTTGTAGAAGCCCGTGCCGCCGTTGACCAGCAGCGCCAGGTTGACGTTGCCATCGCCCACAAAGCGCACCGGCACGTTGTCCCGGCGCCGCACCATGCTGGTGCTGACCTCCCTGAAGCCGAAGATGTTCACCAGGAAGTCGACCTGCGGATCGTTCGGCGGATTCAGGCACAGCGCCATGTGCCGAATACGGGGCAGCCGTCGCGCCGTCCCGCTGACGCCGAAGTTCTGGGTCGAGATGCTGACCGGCAAGCCATTGGGCCCGTATACCCGGTACTCGCCATGGTGCAAGTCGCCCGACTCGGCCTGGATGTCGGCCGCGGGCAGGTGCTCCTCGAGGTTGGCCTCGATCTCATGAATGTCCGAAACCGAGATGCCGAAATGGCTCAAGCCCAACCGGCCGCTGGCGCCCTCAACGCCCGGCCGCTGCTTGAGGATGCTGACGTTCAGAAAGCCGTCCGTGATCGACACGTCGCCCGCGACCGATCGGCCCAGCTCCCACATAGCGAAATGCTCCGCATAGAAGTCCGCCAGCCGCTCCGGCTGCTCGCTGATGAGTGCCATGTAGCCAAAATGCGCGTCCATGTTGCTCCTTCCGAATCAGGCCCTCCGGCGTGATAGATGGCCATGCTAGCACGGCCAAGCCGCTCAGCCGGGCCTGGCTTCGCGCCCGCGGCGAGCCTCTTCTGCCACGCTCACCAGCTTCCCATACGTATAGCTATTTCTTAGCAGCTTCTCATCCGCTCGCGGTAGGGTAGACAACAACATGAAGATTCAGTTGGCGGCGCTGGCGAGCGTCGCAGTGCTGGCGCTGGCGGCCTGCGGCTCCGCGCCGGTCTCGGCTCCGCCGGCCACTCTGGCCGTTCCAGTGCAAACGTCCCCGGCGGCAACAGCTCACGCGGAATTGTCCAAAGCTCCGGCGGAATCGGCACCCGTGACGGAAACGGCGGCCCCCGCGGCATCGGTTCCCGCGGCAGCGGCGGCGTCCAGCGCCGGCGCGGTACCTTCGGCTGCGCCAGGTCCGCCGGTCCGCCCCACGCCCTCCAGCTTTCGGCTCGGCCCGCTGGTCTACATCCGCCAGACCCTCAACAACTGCGGGCCCGCGGCCATCGCCGAGGTGCTGCACTTCTGGGGCGTCGAGCAAACCCAGACGCAGGCTCAGGCCGTCCTCCGGCCGGACGGAAACAGCCGCGGCATGTGGCCCTACGGCGTGCCCGGCTACGTCGGTAACCTGGGCATGTCCTCCCTGATGGGCGTCGGCGGCAACCCGGCGCTGATCAAGGCGCTGGTGGTCAACGGTTTCCCGGTGATCCCGAGCCAGTGGGTCAGCGCAGCCGACCGCAACGGCCACTATCGCGAGATCGAAGGCTTCGACGATACACGCCAGGTGTTCGTCTCCACCGACTCATACCTCGGCCCCAATCACGAGATCAGCTACGCCGAGTTCGACCAGATTTGGACCGGAAACCAGCGCTTCATGGTTATCTACCCGCCGGCCAAACAGCCGCTCTTGAACGCCATCCTGGCCAGCGCCAACTGGAACAAGGCCGCCGCGTATCAGACGGACATCCTCAAGCAGCAGGCGCGAGCCAGCGATCCTGCCGTCCCGACGACGTTCCGCCGCGGCGACAGCGGGCTGGGCAGGGCTTGGGACCACATCCAGCTCGGCAACGTCGACGCCGCCCGGACCGAGATCCAGCAAGCCACGGCGCAGGGCGCCAACCCGCTGATGGTCGGCTGGCTGAACCAAGCGCTCTCCAGCGCGGCCAAAGCCCAGCCACCCACGGGTAGTGGGTCAGTTTGACCACTGGCCGGTTTCGGCGTCCCATTCGAGCAACCGGGCGATTTCCTCGACCGTCCACACGTGAGTAGCGATGCCTGCGGCGATAGCCGGCGTAGTCTTGATAGTCTGATGCACCCGAGCAAAGTTGTAGAACATGAAGTGCAAGGCGACGGCGGCCATGTGGCTCTCCGCCTTCTTGGAGAAGGCATTCGTTAGCCGGGTGAAGCGGCGCATCCCCATCCGCATGGTGAGGTTGGCTCGCTCGACGTAGCTGGTGCTAATGTGCTTGAGGTCTGGCTCGCCTGATACCTCCCGCAAGGTGATGCCGGTGCAAACGGCGAGGCTGTAGTGGCTCTCTGTGGTCTCCTTGGCCGGCGTCTTACCGTAGAGCTTGGTCAGGGTGGCATAGTCGATATCAGCGCCGAACGCCGCTTCTACGGACCGTAGATAGGGCTTGTGGCCATCCGTGGTCAGTTGCACGCGGTTGGCTAGCCTACTCGCCAAGTCCTGAATGAACACGGTCGCATCTTCGAGGTTACGCTCGCCCACGAGCCAGCAGGGGATGAGCTTGGTATCGGCGTCGATGGCCGTCCACGTCCACACATCGCCGTAGCCAAACTCTCCCTTGTGCTCGTCGGGCACGTTCTTGGCCTTAGCGTGAACGAATGACCAAATCTCGTCGCATTGGATGCGCTCGCAGCGAGATCGCGCATCACGGCGTCCTGATACTCGGAGCAGGCGCGGCCTAGGTCCAGCAGCAGTTTGGCGACGGTGTTCTTGGCGACGCCGGTCATACGCACCGTGGCGCGGATGCTGTTGCCTTCCACCAGGCAGCGAATAACCTCGGCGCGACGTGCCCTGCTTGGCTGGTTTATACTGACCATTGTGCTTGAGCGGTTAGGTATCGTCAAGCTTATCCGCTCAAGCATTTGATGCTGCCGAGTGATATACTGTCTATTGACATGGTGCGGGCGACAAGATTCGAACTCGCAAGCCCTTCCGGGCACCGTAGTGCAAGTACGGCGCGTTTGCCTATTTCGCCACGCCCGCAAAGTCGGATAGGGTGGCGGGACTGAGTTAGCTTTCCCGGCGGTTCAGTCCCGCCGCCTGATTCCCTATGTCATAGTTGCCCCGTTCTGGGCCAGCTTCCAGTGGCCACTAGTAGGCATCTCCACCAAATGGTTGTTTCGCATGCCCAATAGGGTGAAGTGCAACGATCTCAGTGGGTGCTTGGCATCGGCCAGCAGGCCACGTTTCAGGGCTTCGTCTGTGAGACCCGCCAACGTCCAAGCCTTCCCGTTGCCCAACATTTCGAGCACAAAGGCGCGCGTTGGCCCATACTGCTTCAGCGGCAAGGCTGGCATTTCCATTGGCAGGGAGATCTGAGAGAATCGCGCCTCTTCTTCTTCGAGAAGAAGCTTCAGAACGCGCTCCTTTTCTTCAAGAGCATGGAACTGCCCCTCCAACCTCTTGCGTTCCAGGCTGACCGCTTCTAGGCGCTCTTCCAAGTCCCGACGAATGTCTCTCATTGCCATTGGCGCGAAGTGTATCACGGAGCCATAGCCATTGCGCCAGAATGGCACCGTGACATCCGGGCCAATCCGAGCCAGTCCGAGCCAAGAGCCAGTACCCATTAGTCATTTGCCGTTACTCAACGAGAAGATATACTGGCTAAGTGCCTAACCGCTCAAGCAAGAGACCCCGCGACGTTAACCAGCTCGCTTACCAGATCGTCCAAGAGGCCACCGGCAACGAGCCGAAGCAGCCTCCCGACACGCGCAACCCTCACGCGGTCGCGCTGGGCAGCCTAGGCGGCAAGAAAGGTGGCAGGGCTAGGGCCGAGAAACTGACGCCAGAGCAGCGGCGGGAGATTGCCCAAAAGGCGGCTGCGAAGCGGTGGGCGAAGCCCGTGAGGGTTCAACCCTGGGATGATGCCGAAGTGGCCGCGTGCGACCATCCCCGGCTCGTCAGCCTCCCTAGCTTTGGCGGCATCCGGGACGAGGACAAGAAGTGTCCTAAGTGCCGCATGGAGGCGTTGCCGGAGTGGTTCGCCGAAGATCGGCGGCGCAAGGGCTTGCCGCCCTATCCCTCAAACTGACCCACTACCCACCCACGGCCCCACCCACGGCCCCGCCCACGGCCCCGCTTGACCCGGCTGCAACGCCGGCATAGGATACAGGCACTTTTCGACACGGGCTGCAAACGCCATGCTTGCAAAACGGATGCTGAGTGGCCCCATCGGCTTGACCATGATCTGGTGGAGCGCTGGCAGATCGAGGGCCCCGCAGCAGACGCCGCTTACGAGGAGCTGCTGAAGACCGCGCGGCGGGTTTCGGTTACCGCCTCGTCCACGTCGAAGGGCGACACCGTGGCCACACCCAGCAGCCGCTGTGGATCGGCTTGGCAGCAGTCATTCGCCTTTGCTCGCCTACAATCCGTCTCAATGCTCCCCAGGAGGCGGCGGCGATGAGCGTCGTCGATACCGCAGTCCCCATCGACCTGCGCCCCACCCCCGTTTCGGCGCCAGCCGCGCCAAAAGCAGGCGTGCCGGCCATCGTCCGCCGCAACGCTCGGCTGCTTACAGCGGCCGAGGCCTTCGTCGGCACCGGCCAGCAGATGGTGCCCACGTTGGGCGCCCTGATGGTGATCCACCTCACCAACTCGCCGGCGCTGGCGGGCATTGCCAGCAGCATCCTGGGCTTGACTCGGGTCGTCGCGTCGTACCCCTCGGGGCGGCTGGCGGATGCGCGTGGCCGCAAATACGTGCTCGTGCTGGGTCTACTGCTGGCCCTCATCGGAGCCGTGACGTTGGGCGCCTCGATGCTGCTGACGTCCTTCCCCGTCTTCGTCGCCGGCCTGCTGATCTTCGGCGTGGGCAACGGCACCAGCCAGCAGCAGCGCCGGCTGTCGGCCGCCGACATGTACCCGCCCGAACGCCGGGCGCAGGGGCTTGGTTACGTCCTCACCGGCTCATTGGTCGGCGCTCTGGGCGGTCCTGTCATCATAGGCCTGGCCGGGGCCATCTCGCAGGCCGGCGGCATGGATCAGATGGCGCTGAGCTGGTTCATCGTGCCCTTCATGCTCATCCCCAGCCTGGGCTTGATCCTGCGCATTCATCCGGACCCCAAGCAGATCGCTCTCTCGCTCGAACGCTACTGGCCCGGCTACCAGCCCCCGGCACGCTCAGCGCGACCACCCGCCAATGTCACGATCTGGACCTTCACCCGCAACTATCCGCACGTGGTGGCCTTCGTCTCCATGTTCGTGCTGTACGGCAACATGTCGATGATGATGGCCCTCACGCCCGTGGCCATGCATGCCCATGGGATAGGGCTCGCGGCGGTCTCGATGACCGTGTCGCTCCACGTGGTGGGCATGTATGGCCTGTCCCTGCCGATCGGCAAATTGGCCGACCTCTTTGGCCGGCGGCGGGTCATATTCGGCGGCATCGTCTTGTCCACGAGCGGCACCGTCCTGGTGGCGCTCACCGCCTCCTATCCCTTGATCGTGCTGGGCTTGTACCTGGTTGGCCTGGGTTGGTGCTGCGGCAACGTGGCCACGGCGGCCATGGTGGCCGATACGACCCCGGCCCAGTTCCGCGGACGCGCCATGGGCGCCAACACCAGTTTCAGCGCTGCGGCCTCGGTGGCGGCGCCTCTCCTGGGTGGAGTGCTCGTTCAGCTTTGGGGCACCGCTTCGCTCGTCGCCGTCACGCTCGTATTCATCGTGCCTACGGCGCTGCTGCTGGCCCGCTTGCGTGAGACCAAGCCAGGCGCCTACGCCCACTCGACGACCTTCTAGCCGTTGCTTGACAGGCTTGGTAGGGTGGGTGCAGCTCCGGTACACCGAGAGGAATGGCCATGAAAGTGGGACGGCGCCTGCACACGCAAAGGCGCTATCTGACAGGGCGAGACAGATCGTCGGCGCTGCGCGGAATCAGCCCCAGCTGCTGCATCAGGCCGAGATCGTCGCGCACGGCACGATGGTCGGCGATGAGGCCGTTCTCGAAGCGGTAGACGTGGATGTTCTCCACCGAGACGTGGCGGCCGGTGGGCGCCACGCCCGTCAGAAGACCGCCCAGCACCGGCAGGTCGGGCGTGCCGCGATGGGTGCCCGACATGGTGAGCTCAGCCACGACGGTGTCGCCGGCGCTGACGATGTGACGCGCCTCGAACCGAAAGTCGGGGAAGGCCTTGATGAGGCTCCTGAACACGGCCAGCATGCCCGTCCGGCCCACCACACGGCCGTGGTTCGTGGAGTCCTCGCTGTAGAACGCCGACCATGCCGCGGGGTCCTGGCGGTTCGCCGCCTCCAGGACGCGCCCGACGATATCGGCATTGCTCCCTGCGATGGCGGCTACTTCCCCA
The DNA here is from genome assembly GCA_036844545.1 of Chloroflexota bacterium. Lineage (GTDB taxonomy): Bacteria > Chloroflexota > JAJPGV01 > JAJPGV01 > JAJPGV01 > DATGVV01. Next base: position 1,284 of record DAIUFO010000117.1, on the reverse strand, counting down.
GCACCTTGAACGCGGCGTCCATCGGTTCCGGGTCCATGAAGTCGGCCGGGGTCTTGCCTTGGCCGCCCTCCACCGAGCCCAGGATGGTTTGCAGGCCAGCTGGATCGGGCACTGGCTTATCGGGCAGCACCTGCACCAGCGCCTGATAGGTGATGTCGAGCGCCCCCTTGTCGTCCTGCTTGGTGTACTTGGCGATCACCTGCTTGGACTCGTCCGAATGGGTCTTGATGTAGGCGATGGCGTCGACGTAACCGGCCAGGAACTTCACCACCACGTCATGGTGCTGGCTGACGAAGCCTCGCGTGGAGGCCACACCGTCGCCCGGATAGGGGATCTTGAGATCGTAGAAATTCAAGATCTCGTGGCCGCCAACCGATTCTGCCGTGAGGTTGTTTGGTGGCGAGACCACGATCGCTTGCACCAGCCCCTTGCCGAGAGCCGCGACCTGCCCCGGCACGTCGTTGAGGTAGGTCACCTGAATGTCCTTCTTAGGGTCCAGGCCCTCCTTCTTGAGCACCAGCGCCAGAGTGAAATCGTCGGACGAACCGGGCTTGGTGGCGCCAATTGTCTTGCCCTTGAGGTCCTGGATGGTCTTGACGCCGGCCACTCCCACCAGGCGCTGGTTGATGAACGGGATGTGATCGCCCAGCACGACAGTGTCGATGCCCTTGATCTTGGCCTGGACCGCGGCCACGGGGGTTGTTTGCAGGATTGAGACTTCGCCGGCCGCCAGCGCCGGCAGGGCCGCCACGCTACCCTGGATGAAGGACAGCTCCACGTTCAGGCCCTGCTTCGTGAACAGCCCCTTATCCTGAGCCACCCAGGCAGGCGACTGGTTGGCGGTGATGGTGTTCCAGGCGGCCTTGACTGAGGTGAGGTTGCCGGCGGCAGCCGCTGAGGCGGATGCCGCCGGCTTAGCCGCCGCGCTGGCGCTGGCCGATGTCGGCACACTGGCCGCCGGTTTCGAAGCCGCGGCCAGGGCCGGCGCGGAGCTGCTTGCTGGCGGCGTCGAAACGGGCGCCGCGGCCGAGCCGCAGCCAACCAGCAGGGCGGCGGCGAACCCGAGAGCCGCGATTCGAGGTACGGGAAGAAAACTCATGGTGCCACCACTATACGGCTGCCGCGTGGTACCACCGCCCGCTAGTCAGGCAACGGCGACAAGGTCGGCAAAATCAGGGCTCCACAGCTCCTGGATGCCATCGGGCAGGAGCATCAGCCGCTCGGGCTGGAGCGCCTCGACCGCGCCCTCGTCATGCGTCACCAGCACTACCGCCCCCTTGTAGC
>DAIUFO010000116.1:0-10491 GCA_036844545.1 Chloroflexota bacterium | reverse complement strand
CAGCTTGTCGCCGCGGCAACTGTGATAATCCACTCCACATCACCTCCTTTCTTCCGACAGGAATTATAGAATGCCCACACATGAGCATCAAAGTGATCGGCCTGCACCACGCCAACGTCCACCTGCAGAACCCGGAGCAAACCCAGGACTTCTACGGGCGCATCCTGGGCATGGACTCCGACCCGAAGCCGGAGTTTCCGGCCGACCGGCCCAACTTCTGGTGGCAAACCGGCAACGGCTGCCAGATCCACACGCCGTCGCACGGCTCGGGCGCGGGAAGCCACTACGCCTTGATGGTCGAGGACATCGAGGAAGTGAAGCGCGCCTTTGACGCCGAGGGCATCAAGTACCGCGAGGGCAAGGCCCCCGGCCGCGCGCTGCAAGTCTTCGCGCACGACCCCGCCGGCAACCAGGTGGAGTTCTTCCAGCCGCCTGTATGGGTGAACGACTGACCCACATCGGTTTCATCGGCCTGGGGGTCATGGGCAAGCCCATGGCGCACAACCTCCTCAAGGCGGGCTATCAGCTCACCGTCCACAACCGCGGCCAGGCTGCCGTCGAGGAGTTGGTGAGCGCTGGCGCGCAGCGGGCCGGCACCCCGGCCGAATGTGTCAGCCAGGCGGACATCGTCATCACCATGCTGCCGGACGGCCCCGACGTCGAGCTCGTGATGGCTGGGCCGAAGGGCGTGTTCGATGGCGCCAAGGCGGGGGCGATCCTTGTCGACATGAGCACCATCTCGCCGGTCATCGCCAAGCGCCTGGCGGAGCAAGCTCAGGCGAAGGGCTGGCCCATGCTGGATGCGCCAGTCAGCGGTGGCGAGGCCGGCGCCATCAACGCCCAACTGTCGATCATGGTCGGCGCCGACACGGCCACTTTCGAGCAGGTGATGCCCATCTTCCAGGCGTTGGGCACCAACATCACGCTGATGGGCGAGGCCGGAGCGGGCCAGATGACCAAGGCCTGCAACCAGGTGATGGTGGCCATCAACTACCTGGCCATGGCCGAGGCGCTGGCCCTGGGCGCCAAGGCTGGCATGGACCTGGACCTGCTGCACCAGGCGCTGGCCGGCGGGCTGGCCAACTCGGCCGTGTGGGAACGGCGCGGGCCGCTGGCCATCAAGGGCGATTACAAGGCAGGCTTCCGCATCCGCCTGCACCACAAGGACTTGTCCATCGCCCTCGACGCCGCCAGGGAGCTGGGTGTGTCCCTGCCCGGCACCGCCCAGGTGCGCGAGCTGTACCGAGCCATGATGAACAACGGCGAGGGCGAGCTGGACCATTCCGCGCTGACCCTCCTGCTCCGCCGCTGGGCCGGCCTCAGCTAACCCCGGAAATCAGCTTCGCTCCATCTCCCTCCCTCGCCCGCCGCGGCGGAAGAGGGTCGGGGTGAGGGAACCCACCCGCAAGCCCTAGCGAATGCCCAGGAACTACCGACTACTCGCACATCACATTCCGTACAAGCGCTTGGCGTTGTCGTACAGCACTTTGTCCAGTACGCGAGGCGGCACGTCGTCCCGTTCGCGAAGCTTCTCCACCAGCCGAGGCTGCGCCGACGGATCGCCGCGCAGCCCACCGCCGCCGTGATGGCCCCAGTCCGAAAAGGCGAACAGGTTGTCCTCGCCGACGTACTTCACCAGGTAGGCCAGGTCCTCCTTGTCCTCGTACGACACGTACAGCCGGTAGCGCTCGAACAGTTTCGGCCCCCAGTCGGTGAAGTCGTCCCCGACCGTGCCCCGCAGCGAGTGCAGCAGGTAGGGCACCCACGACGCGCCGGTTTCCACCCAGGCGAAGCGCAAGGTCGGGAACTTTTCCGGAATCTTGTTGGCCACGATGTTCCGGAAGGCAACCAGAGGCAGCAGGCGCACATGCGGGAAGGTAAAGCTGGTGCTTACGTCGATGACCTTGGTCCAATCCGGGCAGCCGGCGCCGGTGTGAATGCAGATGGGCAGGTCCAGCGCCTGGGCCTCCTCATAGACCGGAAAGAAGTACGGGTCCTCCAACGTCCGGTCCTTCTCGATGCCGCGGAAGAAGACTCCCACCGCCCCGTGCTTCTTGCCGTAACGCAGCTCCTGGATGCTGGCTTCCATGGACCGCAGCGGCGGGATGACCACCCAGCGCAGCTTGTCGGGCTGCTTCTCCCAGACGCTGGCCAGGTAGCGGTTGTAGGCCTTGCACAGCGCGATCTCCAGGCTCACGTCGTGGGTCAGGAATACCAGGAACAGCGTGGGGTAGATGACCTGCTGCTGCACCCCCATCGCTTCCATGTCCCTCAGCCGCCACTCCAGGTCGATCAGCTCCCGCGCCGCTACGTCCGGCCGCGCCGCCACCGCTTCCTGGTCGTGAGGCGTGACCAGCAGGAAACCGCCTTTCCCCGCCGGCTTGGGGAAAATCTCGCCATCGATCAGCCAGAAGGCGTTCGACTTGCCGTACAACGTGTCGTTCGGGATGGACATCTTGACAGGCCGGCGCGGGTACATGTCCCTGTCGAAGTAGTCCCACATCTCCGCCGGTTCGAGGATGTGCGTGTCGGCGTCGAGTACTTTGCTCATTCAATGCCTCCTGCGACTTCGCGGAGATGGGCCAATCCCAGCTCCTCCAATATCTCGTCGGTGTGCTCGCCCACCGTAGGCGGTGGTTGCAGATTCTGCCATGGCGTGTCGCTGAAGCGCGCCGCGGGCGCGATGGTCCCCAGCTTGCCCTGTGTCGGATGGGTCTGTCTCAGCTCCAGGCCGAGATGCTGCACCTGCGGATCGGCGAACACTTCGTCCAGCGTGTAGACGGAGGCGTAGGGCACGTCGCGCTCTTCCAGGATGGCGGCCCATTCGGCCCGGGGCCGCTTGGCGAACTCTGTCCCCAGGACGTCCTCCAGCTCGTCGAAGTGCGCGATGCGGGCCGTCCGTGTGGCGAAATCGGCCTCCTCCAGCAGATCGACGCGGCCCACCGCTCGCAGCAGCGCCTCGAAGAACTTCACCGGCGCCGAGCAGTGGACAGAGATCAGCTTGCCGTCGCCGCAGCGAAACGCGAACGAGTGCGACAGCCGCGCCCGAGTGCGGGCGTCGCCGCGGTCGCCGGTCTGGAAGAACATCGAGACTTCGGACGCCAGGAAGCCCGCGGTGGCCGCCAGCATGGAGACGTCGACGTGCTGGCCCTTGCGGGTCCGTTCGCGCGCCACCCAGGCCGCCAGGATGGCGTTGGCCGCCGTCATGCCGGTGATGCAGTCCGAGAAGGCCGGCCCGACGATGCGCGGTCGGTCGGGATCGACCAGCTGGGCGGTCAGGCCACTCAGGCCCTGCCCGACGCCGTCGTACGACGGCCGGTCGCGGTACGGCCCTGACTGGCCGAAGCCTGTCACGGAGCAGTAGATGAGGCGCGGGTTCCATTCACGGACGGTGTGGTAGTCCAGGCCCATGCGCGCCATCACGCCCGGCCGGAAGTTCTCCAGGAAGACGTCGGCGCGCTCCAGCAGGCGGCGCACGATCTGTTTGCCGGCGTCGGGGCGCGTGTCGACGGCGATGCTGCGTTTGTTGCGGTTGTAGGCCACGAAGTGCGGCCCGTACAGCCCGCCGGCGAAGTTGCGGAAGGGGTCGCCTTGTCCGGGCTGCTCGACCTTGACGACGTCCGCGCCCATATCCGCCAGCAGCTGTCCGGCGAACGGCCCGGCGATGAACGTTGCCAGCTCGACCACGCGCATGCCCCTCAAGGGCCCATCGCTGCCCATCAACCGTTGCTATAGTAGGCCCTCCAGGTACCGCACCCGGACAATGTAGACTCGCAGCACATCGGAGGAGCTCAATGACGATAGGCGTTTCCCACGGCGGGTCCAATGTGTATGTGTCCGAAGCCGCTTCGAAGAGCGTGCTTGTCGGGACCAAGAATGGCGTGGTAGCCCTCGAGCGCTCCGGTGGGCATTGGGAGGTGGCTTACCAGGCACTGCCTGGCCTGCACATCAGCTCGATCGTCGTGGAGCCCGCCACCGGGACCATCCTGGCCGGCGCGTTCTTCGGCTCTGTCTACGCCAGCACCGACGAGGGGCGGACGTGGGAGCAGCGCGGCGATGGCCTTACGTACAAGGACGTCTACAGCCTGGCCATCAAGCAGCTGCCGGATGGCCGAGCCCGTGCCTATGCCGGCACCGAGCCGGCCAACCTGTTCCAGAGTGACGACCTCGGCCGCCACTGGACGCTGCTGCCCTCGCTGCGCTCCGTGCCGTCGGTCGACGACTGGAACTTCCCCGCGCCGCCGCACGTGGCGCACACCAAGTTCATCAGCTTCAGTCCGACCGAACCCAAGGTCATTTACGCCTGCATCGAGCAGGGCGCGCTGCTCCGGACTGACGATCTCGGCGAGAACTGGCAGGAAGTCAACACCCTCGGCTTCTACAAGGACCCGAACAGGTCTTCGGAAGTCTTCTATGACATCCACAAACTGCTGATCGACCCGCGCGATCCGCGGAAGCTGTTCGTGACCGGGGGCGCCGGCCTGTACGTCAGCACGGACGCCGGCGCGAGCTGGGAGCGCCGGATGGTGTCCGACTGGGCCAAGGACGTGTACCCGGACGGCCTGGTGTTCGACCCTCGCAACCCGGACGTCATGTTCATGTCCGCCGCCGAGCACAACCCGGCTCGCTGGCGCGACGCCGGTGTGCCCGGCTATTCAGGCAGCCGGATGTACCGAGGCAAGGACCAAGGGCTGAGCTGGGAGCTGCTGCAAGGCGGCCTGCCCGATCGCATGCGCGAGGAAGTCGGGGGCTTGGCCCTGGAGGCGTGGCACGACGGCCTGCAGCTCTTTGCCGCGACCAGCGCCGGCGATGTGTGGTGGAGCATCGACAGCGGCGACAGCTGGTCGTGCATCGCCCGAGGCCTCGGCGCCGTGTCCAAGAAGGGCCACGACGTGCTGCTCTCGTCCGCTCCGATCGCTTACAAGCAATACCAGCCGGTGGTCTGAGCGCCATGTGTCCCTCTCCCTCCGCGAGGGAGGGGCTAGGTGAGGGCAACCTCCCGCGTCTTCAGCCGTGGGATAACGCCTTCGGCGAATAGCCGCATCGATCGCTCGGCTTGTTCCCGCGGCATGCCGCCAAAGATGAACTTGCAGCTCACCGCCGTGAGGCCGGCCTGATCCTGCAACCGCTCCAGCGCGGCCACGCATTCGTCGGGGCTGCCGGCCAGCACGCGGCCCTCGTCCACCAGCCGAGCGGCGCCGGCGCGGTGAAAGGCCAGGTTCGAATCGGGGAACGTCGGCAGGCCCAGTTTCATCGAGCGGTCTAAGTAGAGCTTGGCGAGATCGCGAGCCTGGTCTCCATCCTCGTCCAGCAGCGCATTGAAGTGCGTCGCCACCTGACAGCCGGCGGGGTCGTGGCCAGCCGCCGCCCTGGCACGGCGATAGGTCTCCGCCAGGCTCGCGAGCTCGTCGAGCGGGTTGACATGGGCGATAGTCATGAGCCGGTAGCCATGCGTCCCCGTCCACTCGAAGCTGGCCGGGTTGCGTGAGCAGCCCATCCAGATCGGCGGCGGCTGCTGCTGAGGCTTGGGCCAGACGTCGACGTCGCGGAATCGGTAGTGCTTGCCCGCATAGCTCAGCGGCGCATTGCTCCAGGCTCGCAGCAGCACCTCGAGCCCCTCCAACGTCCGCTCCTGGCCTTCAGCCAGCGACACCCCCAGAGCCTCGTAGTCGGAGGTGACGTAGCCGCGTCCGACGCCCACCTCGAGCCTTCCGCTTGACATAAGGTCCAGCATGGCCAGCTGCTCGGCAACTTCGATGGGCTGGTGGAGCGGCAGCACCACTACTGACGTCCCCAGGCGGACTTTCGAAGTGCGCTGGGCAACCGCCGTCAGGAAGATGGGCGGCGAGGGAATCAGGCCGCCGTACGCGTCGAAATGGTGCTCGTTGGCCCACACCGAATCGAAGCCGAGCTCCTCGCTGGCCACGGCGAAGTCGACCAGGAAGCGAAAGTATGAACCGAGGTCGCGGTCCCACTCGGGGAAATAGGTCGGCAGGAAGAAGTGCCCGAACCTCACCGGCACGCATTGTAGGCAATGGAGGCGAGAATAGGATGATGGATGTCGATCCCGGCCAGCTCGTCGAGTTCCTACGTTCACTCCGCTCCGTTCGACGCTTCTCACCCAAGCCCGTCCCTAAGCCGGTGCTGCTCGATATCCTGCGCGTGGCGCAATGGACCGGCTCGGCCAAGAACGTCCAGCCCTGGCACATCGTCGTCACCGCCGATTCCGAGAAGCTGGCCGGACTGTCCGAGTGCGGCCCGTTCGCCGGCCACTTGAAGGGAGCTCGATCTGCCATGGTGCTGGTGATGGACAGCGCACGCAGCTCATTCGACGCCGGCAGGCTGGCTCAGAACGTCATGCTCGCCGCCTGGGCGCACGGCGTTGGGTCATGCATCGGCTCCTTTTACCCCGAGCCAAATCAAGATCGTGCCAGGACGCTGCTGGGCGTGCCGCCGGATCGGTCGGTCGGCCTCGCCGTTTCGCTCGGCTACCCCCGCAACTCGGAAGCCCTGCTGGTCTCGTCCTGGCCCGAAGGTCGCACCGTGCTGCCGTCAATCGGCCGCAAGCAGCTGGGCGAGCTGGCAAGCTGGGAGCTGTTCGGCCAGGATCTGCCGGTCAGATAACGCCGTCGACGTAGAGGCGGTTGATGGTGGCCTCGTCCAGCCCAAGATCGGCGAACACCTCGTCGTTGTGCTCTCCCAGCGGCGGAGTCGGGGCCGGTCGGGCCTCTCGCTTGGCGATCTGAGGCCAGGCTCCTTCGATGATCCTGGGCATGCAGGCGGCTTGGGGGAGAGCCTGGCTTACCGCTGAGGCGGAGCTGAGCATGTCCAGCGCTCGGTTAGCGGCGCACGCGCCGGCCAGGTAGTCCGCCCAGGGCAGCGGTGCCGGCCCGGCTTGGTAACTGAAGCCGAGCATCGCGTGTACGGTATCGGCGTAGGTGCGGTAGCCGGCGTACGGCCCGGTCGCCCCCAGTCCGGGCATGGACAGCACGGGGGTCGGGAGCTTCTGGAAACGCTCGCGTCGAAGGTTGGCCACCACCAGGTCCGCGCTCGTGGCTAGCTTCCTGAGGAGCGCACCGCCCTCGGCGGTGCCTATGTTCACGGTGATCCGCCGCTTGTCGCTGTTGAGGCGCGCGAATTGCGCCGGCTCACCGTACCGCAGCGGGTCGCCGGTCTCCGGGCGTTCCACCTTGAGGATGTCCGCTCCGGCCAATCGCAGCAGAAAGGACGCGAACGGCCCGGCCACGAGATGGGTCAGGTCCAGAACCACCGGTCGCCTGCCAGGCCGGAAAGGCGTGGCCTGGGACAGCGTGGCTGGTTCCGGTAGTCCGGGATCCGCCAACGCTTCTTCCGGCGTCAGGATCGGTGCGGCAGCGATGCCTCGTCGCTGAAGCTCGGCAGCCACGTCACGCTTCGGCCTGTCCAGATTCGGGTCGGCGGCGCGCGCACCATGGACGGCGACGAACCCATCCGCGGCTTGCAGCCAATGTTCGCCGACGGCCTCGGGACTGTACCCCCGCACGAGGTCCAGCGCCAGCGCCGTCACGTCCAGGTCGACGCGCCGGCCAAAGATTTGGAGCTGCTCGATCAGCGCTGCCAGCATCTAAGACCACCGTCCCTGTGTCATGCCGAGCATCGAGCGAGGCATCGGTTGACTGTCCTACCTAAACGCCGCGCGCTCGGCTTGGTAGTCCGCGCCGGTGGGGAGCTCGGTGGACGTGGTGACGAGCCGCTTGAGAGAGCGCAGGCGCTCGGGGCCGTGCCGCAGGAGGCGATCGGTCACCTGGGCGGTGGCCGCCGTGAGTTCGCCGCCGGGCACGATCTCGGTGAGCAAGCCCAGCCGGTAAGCGGCCGCCGCGTCGAACCTCTCGCCGGTCAGGATCAAGTCCAGCGCGACATTGGCACGCAGTTCGCGCGGGAACGTCTGCGTGCCACCGGCGGCGGGGATCATGCCGAGCTTCATCTCCGGAAAGGCGAACTGGGTGCCTTCCTCGGCCAGACGAAGATCGGCCAAGCAGGCCAGCTCCAGGCCGGATCCCAGACAGTAGCCGTGGATCGAGGCGACCAGCACTTGCGGCAGCCGTCGCAGCCGGTCCCAAACGTCGCGCCGCCGGCGGATCTCACGGGCCGCCACCGGCGAAGGCGACGTTCCGAACTCTGTCAGATCGGCGCCGGCACAGAAGGCGCGGCCTTCCCCGGACATGACCACGACGTCCAACCCCTCCGCCGCCTCCAGGAAGTCGAGCACCTGCGAGAAGTCGTCTCGCATCTGCATGTTGAAGGCGTTCAGGACCTTCGGCCGGTTCAACTTCACCTGGGCCATCCGTGGCGCGCATTCGAGGATGAGCGTGGGGAAGTCAGTCGCCACGGAATACCGGCGGGCGCTTCTCCCGCCAAGCGGCCAGGCCCTCGGCGCGATCGGCGGTGGTCTGCAGTAAGGCGTACAGGTCAGTCTCGAGCCGGAGACCTTGTTCGAGCGATAGGCTCTCGCCGCGGAGCACTGCCTCCTTGGCCAAACGGGCGGCGACCGGCGGCAGCTCGAGCATACGAGCCAGGAATGCCTGAGCTTCGGATTCCGTGCCCTGGCGAGTGGCCAAGCCGATTCGCAGGGCCTCGGCCGCGTCAATCTGGTCGCGCACCAGCAGTAAGTCCAGCGCGGCGCTTCGGCCTACGGCCCGCGGCAAACGGTAGGTGAGCCCAGCGGTAGGGACGTACTCTGGACCGACCCCGAAGGTCGCCTCCCGGCCGGCAATGCGCACGTCACAAGCAAGCCACAGCTCCAGCGCCTGGTCGCGCACAGCGCCGGCGGCATGGCCCAGCACAGGCATCGGCAGCTCGCTCACCGCCAGGGCCGCCTGGGCGTCGCGGCAGCCCTCGACGCCCAGTATGAGGACGGCCGTCGGGTACGGCGCCGCCTCCTGCCAGCATTCGCACGCGGCGGCGAGGTCGTCGACGGCGCGGACCGTCAGCGCCTCCACGCCACCCTGCCGTCGACGATCGTCAACCGGACCGGGCTTGGGTCTCCCGGCCGCCAGGCTTCCGGACCACGATCCAGAACGACCACATCGGCCAAGCTGCCAGGACGCAGCCGGCCCAGTTTGCGGCCCGCGCCTACCGCTTGGGCAGGCCAGTGGGTGATGGCGGCAAGAGCCTGCTTCGGCGAAAGCCGCTCCCTTACGCCGAGCTCGCGGTGGCGCAGCGCGAACAAGCTGAGCATGGGGTTGGGCTCGGCCACTGGCGCATCCGAACCGGCGGCGTACGAGATGCCGGCCGCCAGCAGCGACCGGGCTCGGTGCAGCCAGATGTGGACTTCCGGTGTGTGAAGGGCTTCGTAGACGTCGCTTCGCTCGCACAGCCAGGCCGGGTTTCCGACCACCGTCACGCGTGCCTCCCGGACGCGAGAAAGCAGGGCGTCCGGAATGGAAGAGCCATGCTCGATGCGGTCCGGCAGGGGTCCACAAGCTGGGCCTGCTTTCTCCAGCGCGTCCAAGGCAATGACCAGCTCTGCCTCCGTCGCCGCGTGGATGGCCACGCTGCCAGACGCAGCCCGCACGTCCGCAGTGGCGGCGCGCAGCTCGGCAGGGTCGGCATCCAGCTCGTTGACCATCAGCTTGATCTGGGCCTGCCGGACCATTGGCGTGCTGCTGGGAGTGCCGTCCACCTCGCGGAACCCGGGATAGCCGGGCAGCATGACCACGCGCTGGCGGAGTGCGCCGGCTTGGGAAAGCTGCTGGAAGAGCGTCCACTGCTCCGATCCGTTGGTGACAGAGGCGTCCTGCACGCTGGTGACCCCCATCGACAGCAGCCGCTGGCTGGCCTGGCGCACGCTGGCCTCGACCCCGCGTCCGCGGAAACGACGCGTCTGCCTCGCGATCGCTTCGCCCGCATGGAACAGCCGGCCGGTGAGCTCGCCGCTTTCGCCGTCCCGCTCCGCCATCGAGGCCGGAGCGTCGGCCAGTTGCAGGGCTTGGAGGGCGGCAGTGTTCAGCACGTCTAAGTGCAGGCCGCGGTGCCGCAGCCGAATGCGGTGGCGCGTGCTGACGGCGTCGAGGTCGCGGCGGTTGGGGTGGCGACGTTCGGCCAGGCATGCGTCGTCGTAATGAGTGGCCTGCAGCCAAGCGCCGGCCGGCAGCTCTCGTGCCTTCCGGGCCAGCGCCGACCTGATGCTGGCGATGCTCGTCAGCCCGCTGCAATCCAGGGTCGAGAGCGAGCGGGCGTAGCTCAGCAGGTGGAGGTGCGCGTCGTGGAAGCCCGGCAGCGCCAGCCCGCCCTCGCCGTCGACAACAATCGTGCTGGGCTCGGCGAGCTGCCGCACCTCCGGCTCCGTCCCAAGCGCCGCAAGTCGCCCGCCGCGCATGAAAATCGCGCCGGATTCGCCGGCAATCGCGGGCAGCCGCACGTCGATCAGCAGGACATCGCGAGGCTTCGTCGGCAGCTACTCCGCCGCGGGAGCAGCGCCCTGGGCTGAGCTCGTGGCAGCCGTTTTCAGCT
>DAIUFO010000115.1:0-10515 GCA_036844545.1 Chloroflexota bacterium | reverse complement strand
GCCGCTGAGCGAGATGCTGTGGGCCGAGCGGCCGCGGTTGGGGCGGCAGTCCACGGCGGTGGTCATCAGCCCGTCCGTGGACGAGCACTGGGCTGGCGTGCTGGCCCAGCTGCAGCATGCCGGCACGCGCACCGCCGCGCTGCTGGTCGAGGCGGCCACGTTCGGTCGGGCGCCGGCAGCCACCATGCAGGTGGCGGCGCTGATGTCGTGCGGCGTGCCGACGTACCTGATCAAGCGCTCGACGTCCATCCGCGAGGGTGTTCAGGAAGGCCTGCTGCTCGGCGGCTCAGGGCTGGGCCGATGATCCTCCCTTGCCCGCCGCGGCGGGAGAGGGCTGGGGTGAGGGAACCTGGCGCTCCGGTTACGACCGGCCACACTTGGTCCACCCCGCACGTTGAGGAACCAACAGCCGCCGGAGCCGGACGATGAGCGCCGTCCTCCGACCACCCGAGCTGCGCCCCTCCGGCGGCCCCAAGCCTCCTGCTGCCGCGCCAGCCCGCCCAACCGGGACTGGCCGGCCGAGGCTGCTCCAATTGCTGAGTCCGCCGCGGGAATGGCTGGCGGTGTTGGGCTTCGCGGCGGCGGCGGAGGCGATGGCTTGCTCGCTCTCGACGGCGCACTGGCAGCCGGGGCTGACCGGGCTGCCGTGGCTGGTGGGATTGGCGGTGGCGCTGAGCTTCCTGTTCACGCGTGGCCGGCGCGTCAATTGGGCGTTGTGGGCGTTCGGGTTGGCCGTGGGGCTGGCGGTTTCGGTGGAGCTGCCGGCGTCGGGCTTCTTGTCCGGCAGCTTCGGCTGGAACGAGCAATTTCTCCTGGTGCTGGGCGAGCTCGTCACCTGGGTGCAGAGGGGCCTCGGCGGGCGGGTTACACAGGAGGACATCCTCATCTCGCTGGCGCTCGCCAGCTTCAGCTGGTTTTGGGTGTACCTGAACTACCTGCTGGCCGTCAGGCTCCGGCTGGGTTGGCTGGGAGCCGGGCTGCTGGGCGTGCCGCTGTTCGGGAACGTCATGTTCAAGCCCGCCACGGGAGGATCCTGGCTGGTGTTGTGGGCCGCGGGCTCCCTGGCCATGCTTCTGAGCCTGGGCCTCTACCGGCGAGAGCAGCTCTACCGGCGGCTGGCCTTCTTGGGATGGCGCGAGGGCAACCGGGTGGCGCTGGCCGGCGGGCTGGGCATGGCCGCGCTGGCGACCATTGCCTTCGCCCTAGCGCCGCCGGTCAAGCTCAACGAGAAGCTGAACGGGCTCTATCAGAAGCTGAACGGCCCTATCGGCCAGGCGCAGCGGGCCTACGAGCAGATGGGCGTGCCCAAGCAGTACGACGCCAGTCAGATCCGCTTCGACACATTTCAGGCGCGGCTGCGCTTCCTGGGGCCATTCCGGCCTGGTACTGAGCTGGTCATGAAGGTCAGGTCCGACCGCGGCCGCTACGAGCAGGGGCTGGTGTTCGACCGCTACGACCGCGACGGCTGGACCAACACGCGCTTCAATACCTTCCAGAACAACAGCAACGAGTTCTCGACCTTGACCGGCCAGCAGGAGACCAGCCGCGACCGTGACCGGAAGCAGATCGCGGAGGACATCATCGCGGTTCGGCCGGCGGGCGCGTTGCTGTTCGCCCCGCCGCAGCCATTGGGCGCCAGCGTGCGCCTCAAGGGCGACGGCTTCGGCGACCTGCGGGCGACGGCGAGCGTTCAGCCCAACCAGCTGTACACCTCCGCCGCCTTGGAGTCGGTGGCGACGGCGGAAACGCTGGCCGCGACGACGGGGCCAATCCCACCCAGCGTGTCACAGCCCTTCATGGAGCTGCCGCCCGACCTGCCGGCGCGGATCAAGCAGCTGGCGGAGCAGCAGACAGCGGGAAAACTGACCGCGTTCGACAAGGCAACCGCGCTGGAAACATACTTGCGCACGTTCACGTTCGACACCGAAACGCCGCCGCCTCCGCCGGGCCGCGACGGCGTGGACTGGTTCCTGTTCGACCTGCGCCGCGGCTATTGCGATTACAACTCCTCGGCCATGGCGGTGATGCTGCGGACGTTGGGCATCCCGGCCCGCGTAGCGGCCGGCTACACGCCGGGCCAGCTCGACCCGACGGACGGGCTGTACCACATCACCGAGAAGGACACGCATACCTGGACTCAGGCGTACTTCCCGGGTTACGGCTGGATCGACTTCGAGCCCACGCCCGATAATCCCGCCTTCCCACGGGCGCGCAATCCGCGCGAGCAACCGACCGCTGGCGCCGCTTCGAAGCCGCAACCCACGCCGGAGCGGAACGCCACGCCCACGCCTGGTCCCGGCGCGGGCGCATCGCCGTCGTCCTCGGCCGGAGGAGGCGCCGGTGGCGGCTCTCGCTTCCCGTGGTGGCTGCTGGCGGTGGCCGCGGCTGTGGGTGGTGGAGGCGCGTACTTCTACTCGCGGCTGCGCGGCACGCCTGGCGCGCGGCTGGCCTACATGCGCGTGGCGCTGACCGGCACGCTGCTGGGCTTGCGGCCGCACATCTGGCAAACCCCCCAGGAATACGGCCGCGAGCTGCAGGCCCGCCGCCGCTTCGACCGCGGCGCAACAGAGACGATTACCGGCCTGTACAACGCCGACCGCTACGGCGCGAGCCGGCTGGACGAGCGCGGCAACCGTCGGGCCTGGACCGCATGGCGCTACTTGAAGAGCCGGCTGCTGCGGCCCTGGAAACGACAGTAGCCTAGGGTTGGGTGGTGCCGAACTGGCGGTCGCCGGCGTCGCCCAAGCCGGGCAGGATGTAGCCGCGGTCGTCGAGCTGGCGATCCAGCGCGGCCACGTGGATGGCGACGTCAGGATAGTGGTCCGCCAGCTGCTTGACACCGTAGGGTGAGGCGATGAGGCCGATGTACTTGATCCGCCCCGCGCCCCAGCCTTTGAGGATGCGGACGGCGCCGATGGCCGATCCGCCGGTGGCCAGCATGGGGTCGAGCACGAGGCAGGCCTGGACCGTCGCCCGCTCGGGCAAGCGGTTGTAGTACTCGACCGGTTGCAGCGTGTGCTCGTTGCGATACAGCCCCAGGTGCCACACCTGCGCTCGCGGCATCAGCTCACGGAAGCCGCTGACCATGCCCAGGCCGGCACGCAGGATGGGCACCAGGCCAACCTTCTCCGACAGCTCCGAGCCGCTGGCGAGCTCGAGCGGCGTCTGCACCTCCACCGGCCGCAGCTGCAGGTCGGCCATGGCCTCGTAGCCCAGCAGCCAGCTCAGCTCGGCGACCAACTCCGTGAACTGCTTGCCGCTGGTGTCGGCGCGCCGCAGCAGCGTCAGCTTGTGAGCGACGACAGGATGGCTGGAGACGTGCAGCCGCGGGTAACGGCGGACCTCATCCGCGGACGGCTGCGCAACCCCGCGCATGGGGAGGTCGGAGCCGCGCGCCATCTGTCGTCGTCCTTAGTCGCGCAGGGTGGCCAGCGTCTTCTCGGCCGTATCGAGCCACCATTGCTTACCCTGGGACATCTCGAAGCCGATGCCGCCTGTGATGCGAGCGCCGGGCTCGTTGTCGAGGAGGACCTGCTCCACGGTGACGTCGAAGCGGACGACGTTCTGTGCCGGCTGCTCGTTGGCGGCGCCTTTGACGTAATAGACGCTGTCGCCCAGGACGATCAGCAGCGACAGCTTGGGCCGTGCCTGGATGTTGCGGGTGGTGGAGCTGTTGGGGTAGAGGCCGATGCGGAGCTGGCCCGCCCCGGTGGCCAGGATCTCGCCATAGGACAGGATGGCGAAATGGGGGAAGCCCTCGCCGTCGACAGTGACCAGTGGGATCGTTTTGCTCCACTTGGAGGCGAGGTCTTGGCCGTTGAGGTCCTGCACCAGCTCGGCGGGGAGCTCGTTACCCAGCGCTTTTGACATAGGCCGATTCTCTCACGCACCGGCTGAGGCCTCAGCCGGTAGCGCACTCCGGCATGGGGCACCCGTCTGTACACTCCAGCCGTGACCGGCACCTGGATCAACGTGGCCACGGTACTGTGCGGCGGACTGCTGGGGCTGCTGTTGGGATCGCGCTTTCCCGACAAGGTGCGCCAAACGGTCATGGCCGGGCTGGGCTTGGTGACGTTGGTCATCGGCCTGCAGATGGCGCTGCAGACCAAGAACATCCTGATCGTCCTCGGCTCGCTGCTGGCGGGCGGGATCGCGGGCGAGCTGCTGGACTTGGACGGGCGCATCACCCGGCTGGCGGGTAGGGCTGAGAAGCGCTTCAGCAGCGATGGCTCGGGCACGTTCGCCCGCGCCTGGGTCACGACCAGCCTGCTGTTCTGCGTCGGTCCGCTGACCTTCACCGGCGCCATCCAGGACGGCCTGACGGGCGACTATCACTTGCTGGCGACGAAAGCCATGCTGGACGGCTTCGCTGCGCTGGCGTTCGGCTCGGCGTTGGGCCTGGGGGTGCTCGCCTCAGCCGGGACGGTGCTGGTCTACCAGGGTGGGCTGAGCCTTGCAGCCGGCGCCATGAAGGCAGCGCTGACCACGGCCATGATCGACGAGATGAGCGCCACCGGCGGCATGCTCGTCCTCGGGCTGGGACTAGGGCTGCTGGAGCTGAAGGCCATCCGCGTGGCCAACTTCCTGCCGGCGCTGATCTTCGCGCCGCTGGTCGTGGCGACGCTGGCGCTTTTCCGCGACTACCTGAAGTAGGTTTCGCGGGCCTAGTTACTTGATAGAGTAAAGCAATGGTAAAGGTCCGCAAAATCAATCATCTGGTCCTGCGTGTGCGGGACGTCGACCGGTCCATTGGTTTCTACCGCGACGTGCTGGGCATGGAGATCGTGGGGCGGGTTGGTCCCAACGGCAGCGCGGGCGTGTTCTTCAAGTTCACCGACAATCACCACGACCTGGCCTGCTTTGCGCTTGGGGCTGATGCCGCTGGGCCGTACGAGAACCAGGTTGGCATGTATCACGTCGCGCTCGAAGTGGAGACGCTCCAGGAGTTGGCGGCCGCGCGCGATGAGCTGGCACGGGCTGGGGCGCTTGTCGGAGCGTCCGATCACGGCGTGAGCAAGAGCCTGTACGTGAAGGATCCCGACGGCAACGAGCTGGAGATCCTGTGGAACGTGCCTCGCGAGGAATGGAAAGACCTCACGGTCATGGGCGTGAAGCCGCTCAACCTCGAGGCTGAGCTGGCCAAGTACAAAGGAGCCGTGGCGCATGTCTGAGAACAGCCCGTTCACGGGCATCAATCACCTGGCCATGATCACCGGCGACATGGATCAGACCGTCCGGTTCTACCGCGACGTGCTGGGCTGCAAGCTGGTGGCGACCATCGGCACGGACAGCTTCCGGCACTACTTCTTCTCCATCGGCCACCACAATACGATCGCGTTCTTCGAGTGGCCGGGCATCGATCCTGGCGTGCCGGAGAAGCCAGCCGGCATGCCCGAAGCCGGCCGGCAGTTCGACCACATGTCGTTCAACGTCGACACCTACGAGGACCTGCTGGCGCTACAGAAGCGCCTGCGCGACTCGGACGTCGAAGTCACGCGAGTCGTCGACCACCAGTTCATCCATTCGATCTACTTCGACGACCCGAACGGCATCGCGCTCGAAGCTTCGGTGTGGCTGATGGACCCCGAAACGGACGTGTCCTACCAGGACCCCGATCCGGTCGCGGCCGTTGCCGAGAAGGCCGTGCCCGGCCCGCAAGCCGAGCCACGCCGGCTCAGCGGGGAAATCCTCCGCGAAGCGGTGGCGGCTGGACTGCGCCCGCCGGATTAGCTCCTAATACAGCGGCCAGGGGACGGCGCGGCGGGAGTAGGGCGAGGGGAAGACGGGGTCCTGGACGACGGCTTCGATGCGCTTGAGGAAGACGGCCAGCTCGTCTTTGCCGAGGCAGTCGCCGAGCTTGAGGTAGAGCTCGCGCAGGCGGGCGGGGTCGGTCCGGAAGTCCATCAGGTCGTCCACCAGCTCTTGGGGGATGGGGTCGCCGCCGTAGTCCCAGATCACGGTGCGCAGCTTGGGCTGGGCGTTGAAGGTGAGGCCATGGTCGATGCCCCAGAGGCGGCCCTCGCTGCCTTTGAGGCAGTGGCCGGCCTTGCGGTCGGCGTTGTTGGCCACGATGTCGAAGGCGCACATGCGCTGCAGCTCGCGGCAGTAGTCAGCGCGGAAGTGGAAGAAGTCGGTGGCCTCGTGTTCGACGAACAGCTGCACCGAGCCGATGCCGTGCAGGCCGTCGCGGAGGACAACCGGCGGGATGAAGTCCCAGCCTATGAGCGCCGACACTACGTAGGCGGCGTACTCCCGCAGGTACAGGGTGCCGCGGGGGAAATCCCACAGCGGCGCTTCGCCACGCATCGGCTTGTACACCGCGAGGGTGGACACGCCGTCGCACTCCAGCCGAACGGCGAAGGTGTAGTTGGAGCCCCAGGGGATCAGCTCGCAGGCCGTCATCGCACCGCTCTGCAGGATGTGCAGGGTGTCGTCCAGCGACCAGCCGTTAGTCGCCCGCGCCGCGCCGCTGTCCTCCCAGATATGAGGCTGGCGCGGGGTCATTCCTTGGAGTATACGGAGGCGTAGGGAGTAGGGATTAGGGCGTAGGGAGTAGGATACGTGGCCTTGATCAACGACCACAAAGATCTCATCGTTTGGCGGAAAGCCATGATGCTGGCTAAAGAGGCGTACGTCGTCAGCAGCCAGTTTCCGTGGGAGGAGCGGTTCGGCTTGACGTCGCAGTTACGGCGCGCAGTCGTTTCCGTATGCTCGAATATCGCGGAGGGCCATGCCCGGCGGACCACGGAATTTCGCCATTATCTGTCGATCTCGCGCGGCTCGTTGGCTGAAGCTGAGACCCAACTGCTGCTGGCAGTCGAACTGGGGTTCGTTTCTAGTGTCGAAATCGAAATAGCTCTCGCCCTCATCGAGGAAGTCGGTCGCATGCTGAGCGCTCTGGCGCGCCGAATTGGCCCCGCCCGCTCTACGCCCTAATCCCTAACCCCTAAGCCCTAGTTTGTAGCCGATACCGCGGACGGTCAGGACGTACTCCGGGGCGGAGGGATTGCGCTCGATCTTCTCGCGTAGATGGCGGATGTGAACCTTGAGCATCTCGGTGTCGCCGTCGACGTTGCTGCCCCAGGCGAAGTTGAGGAGGTTGTCGTGGGTGACCACCTTGCCGGCGTTGGCCAGCAGGCAGCGCAGCAGCTCGAACTCCTTGGGCGTGAGCTCCACCAGGCGGTCGGAGACGTGGACCTCATGCTGATCGAGGTCCATGCACAGCGGGCCAGCTTCGAGGGTGCCGTGATCCTCGCGCACGCCGGTGGACAGGGCACGGCGACCGACCGCGCGGACGCGAGCCAACAGCTCCTTGTGGCTGAAGGGCTTGGTCATGTAGTCGTCCGCGCCGAGGTCCAGGCCCCACACCTTGTCGGCCTCCTCACCTTTGGCGGTCAGCAGGATGACGGGCATGGCGCTCTCCTGACGCAGCCGGCGGCAGACCTCAAAGCCGTTCTGCTTGGGCATCATCACGTCCAGGATGGCCAGGTCGGGGTGATGCCGGCGGGCGAGGTCGAGCGCCTCTTGGCCGTCGTGCCCGGCGATGACCTTGTGGCCATCCTTGCGCAGGCTGTAGCTGATGATGTCGACGATATCGGGATCGTCGTCTACGACCAGGATGTCCATGTGACTAGTCCTCCTCTTCGTAAATGGGCAGCGCAACGCTGAAGGTCGAGCCCTTCCCCATCTCGCTGCTGAGGGTAAGCGTGCCGCCGTGCAGCTCCACCAGCGAGCGGGCGATGGTCAGGCCCAGCCCGCTGCCGGTCTGCTGCTGCTGGGTCAGGCTGTCGCCGGCGCGATAGAACTTCTCGAACACGCGCAGCTGGTCGTCCGGGCTCAAGCCGGGGCCAGTGTCGGACACGGCGATCTCGACCAGTTCTGAGTTCTGAGTTCTGGGTTCTGATCTGGTGGAACTCTGAACTCTGAACTCTGAACTCAGAACTCTGCGCGTCGCGACACACACTTCGCCGGATTCGGGGGTGTATTTGTTGGCGTTGCCGAGCAGGTTCACCAGCACCTGCTCGAGCCGCTGGCGATCGGCCAGGATGGGCGGCAGACCGGGCGCGCAGTTGATCCGCACGAGCTGCTTCTTGGCGGCGAACAGGTTGCCCAGGCTGTTGACCGTGTCCTCCACCAGATGGCGGCTGTCGACGGGATGGGCGTCGAGCTGCACCCGGCCAGCCTCGAGCCGGCTGAGGTCGAGGAGGTCGTTCACGAGGTTAATCAGCCGGTCGCTGGAGCGGCGGATGGTGCTCAGGAAGCGGCGCTGAGTGGGGTTGAGGTCGCCGGTGTCCGCCTCCAGCAGCAGGTCCACCGAGCCCTTGATCGAGGTCAGCGGTGTCCGCAGCTCGTGCGAGACGACGCCCACGAACTCCGATTTGAGGCGGTCCAGCTCGGCCTCTTCCGAAGCGTCGTGCAGCAGCGTCACGTAGCCGCTGGTCCGGCCATCTTCGGCGATGATCGGCGCCGAGCGGCTCTTGATGACTTTGGAGTTGCTGGCCGGCAGGTCGCCTGCCGAGAGCGGCAGCAGCGCGGCGGCGCTGTCCGCGCCATTGATGCCCAGCAGGCGCTTGGCGATGGGGTTCACCAGGGTGACGCGGCGGTTGACGTCGCTGACCACCACGCCCTCGGCCATGCTGTCGATGATGGCTCCGATGTGGCTGCGATGGCCGTGCTCGGTTTCCAGTGTGGAGGCTAGGTCGGCAGCCAGGCCCGACAGCGCCGCCGCGATTTCGCGCACCTCGGATGGCGCGACCTTGGACAGCTCGATGGCTGGCGAATCGGCCTGGATGCGCGCCGCCGCGCGGCGCAGTTGGCGGACAGGCCGCAGCGTCCAGTGCAGCAGCAGGAAGCCCAGCAGCGCCAGCGCGAGAAACACGATCAAAGCGGCGCCGGCCAGCTGCCGCCGGAGCGTCGCGGCCGTAGCCGTCAGGTCCTTGCCGGGCACGCCCAGCAGCAGGCGCATCGCCGCCGGCTGGCTGGGGAAGGCCGTCTGCAGGAAGTAATAGTCGTCGCCGCCGGTGACCGGCTGCCGGAACAGGCCGCCCTTTTGGTCGAGGTTGTCCGTCCAGCCGGGCAGCTTCTGCTGCTGATTGAGCTGGCGCAGCTGCAGGCTGCCGGCCAGGACGGCTGGCTGCCGCGGGGAAACGATGGCAGCTTGCAGCTGCGAAGATGCCAGCATGCCTTCGATGAGGCCGTCGCCGATAACGTTGATCAGGACGGCGGCGCCGACGGTCTTGCCACCGGACTTGACAGGCCAGGCTGCCTCGATGGACAGATTGGGGAAATTGGGCCGCACCCAGAAACTCGAGTTCGTCGTCGTGGCGATGTTGAGCACACCCTTGCCCTGGACGGAGTCTTTCACCGGCGTGTCGCTGGCCAGGGTGAGGTTCGTGAACGGATCCGTGGCGATAATCTGGCCCTTGGTATCGACGACCGTGAGGAATTGGGCCACGGGAGCGGTTTGGCTGCGCAGTGGCCCCAGCACTTTGTCCAAAGCCGCGCTGTCATGCGCCTCAGCGCCACTGACCACCTCGGGATTGGAGGCGATGAGCTCAATGAGGTGAAGGTCGCGCAGCCGCAGCTCGTCGAAACTGCTTTTCAGCAGCGGCAGGTCCTGCTGCAGACGGTGGCGAGCCACGGCTTGGAGCTGCGAATCGTAGGTCCGGGCGAGCACGATGGTCAGGACCACGGCGCTCAGCGCCAGCATCAGCAGCAGGGCCAGCATGAGCCGCCACTGCAGGCTGATCCTGCCGACGAAGGTCACAGCGAGACTATATAGCGATGGGCCGCCCCTGACGTTATGGCCGGGTTACGGATGCTTCGCTGCGCTCTGCATGACAAAAGCCGGCATGACGGAAGGGGCTACAGTTTGAACGTTTCCGTCGCCGTTTTGAGGCTGGTGGAGAGGGAGCTGAGCTGTTCGGCGGCTGCGTAGATCGAGTTGACCTGCTGGGAGAGGCGCTCCGAGGAAGCGCACACCTGCTCGGTGATGTCGGCGTTGGAGCGGCTCATCTGGCTCATCTGCTCGGTCTCCTGGCTGCTCTGGACGACCACCTGCGAGATGCGGTTAATGGCCGCTACAACCTCGCTGCTGGACGTGGTCATCTGCTCGGCGGCGGCCGAGATCGATTGGATCTGGTCGTTGGTGCGGCGGACCGCGGACAGGATGGACTGCAGCGCCTCGGCGGCGCGGCCCGCCAAACCGGTGCCTTCTTCCACGCGCTCGACACCCTGTTCCATGGCCTCGATGGCCTGCTGGGTCTCGACCGACATCTTGGTGGTCAAATCACTGATCTGGCTGGTAGCGGTGGCTGAGCGTGAAGCCAGCTTGCGGACTTCGTCGGCCACGACGGCGAAGCCCTTGCCCTGCTCGCCGGCGCGGGCGGCTTCAATGGCGGCGTTGATGGCCAGGATGCCCGTCTGCTCGGCAATGTCGGCGATGAAGTCGCTGATGCCGGCGATCTGCTTGCCGGTGTTGCCCATCTGGCGCAGCTGGCCGGCGGATTGGAGGAC
>DAIUFO010000114.1:0-10527 GCA_036844545.1 Chloroflexota bacterium | reverse complement strand
TGGTGATGCTGGGGATGCCCATGATCCGCCAGACCGTGTCGTTCAGGAAGCCGGCGGTCATGACCAGGTCGGTTTTGGCTGCCCGGGCGCCGACCACGGCGCTGCCGGCGGCTTCGATCATCTGGAGATCGCCGGCCTGCAATGCCTGGGCGGCAGTCACGCTGCCCTGGACATACTGCAAGCTGAAGTTCACGCCGTATTTGTCGAAGTAGCCGGCTTCGACCGCCAGCGGCCAGATCATCTGGTTGGCGGTAATCGCCACCCAAGCCGCCTTTACGGCATTGGCCGTGCCCGGCGCGGCCGGTTTGACGGAGGCCGCGGGGGACGCTGCGGCGCTTCCGGCCGCGGCCGGCTTGGAGGCGCCAGCCGAGCCTGCTGGCTTGTTTGCGGCTGATGCGGATCCGGCGGGGCTGGCGGGTGCGGCGGCGCCGCCGCAGCCGGCGAGCACCATGGTGGTCCAGGCAACGGCGCTGCCGATGAACGAGCGGCGATTCATTGCATTCATGCTGCTATAGAGTACAGCCAACTCGGTTCGCCGCGGCCATGCGAGCCGGCCGCGCCGAGCTTCAGCCGCGGCAGCGTGCCTACCCCAACGTTCCGCTGTCGCCGGACGGCGTGTCCCTGATTTCGCCATGGGCGGTTGGCATCTCGACCGGCTCGCGCTGCACTACCGGCGTGCTGCCGTAGGTCTCCGGCTGCACCGACTCCACCGTCCGAAACTCGTCCGCCATGGAGCTGGCGCCACGCCGAACATCCATCGCGCCGGCAGTGCGCAGGATATCGCCCGCCCGGACGGCGTGGGTTTCGTCGGTATGGACGGTCACGATGGCGTCGCCACGATGGCGCATCAGCATGGCGCGGTGAGCCGCCGCGAGCGGGCCGACGGCGGCCAGGCCTTCGAGGATGCCGCAGATCCCGCCCACAAACGCGAAGGTGAGGATGGCCGAGTACAGCGGCGATGAAAAGCCGAAGCTGGGCCAGGTCAGCGACATGCCCAGAAACCAGCCGGCAATCGCCCCGACGACAGCGCCAGCCAGGATGCCGATGATCAGGCCCTTGACGATCTCCATGGCGGGCATGATGCGAGGGCCCGGCAAACGCTCGCCGCGCACGAGGTCCTCGCGCAGCACCTGGTTGATGGTCTCTCCACCGAAGCCGAAGGCCTTGAGGTCATTGATCGCTCGCGAGGCCGAGATGTTGTCGGCAAAGACGCCGACCACAGCTTTGTTCATGTGCTGCTCCTTGACGCTGATTTCTGCCAGCAAGGAAGCACAACGCGTGCCAGCCGGCAGATCACGGGCTGGCTGCTATATGGATCGGCCGTTGCTAGAATGCCCGTTATGCTTCGGCTCGCGGTCCCCGCTGCCGTGCTCCTGCTGCTGGCCACCGGCTGCGGCCGTTTCGCACAGCAGCAAGACACCCTCGCACCGCGAGTAGCGCCCCCGGACGCGCCCGCTGCCCTGGCGACGCAGCCCAGCAGCCCGCCTGTCGCCCCCGCCAGCGCCGCGCCGGTGAGCACCGGTTGCGAGCCCATCGCCGCTGCCGGCGCCGCCGGCGGCCAACCCGCATGCCCGCAAAGCGCGCCGCCAGAGGCGCAGACAGCCAGCTCCGCCCCCTCCTCCACCGCGCCGGCTGGGGCTCCCGCGTCGTCATCGGCTCCGGCGAGTGCACGGTCCTCGGCCGCGGCATCCGCCAGCGCCAAGCCGGCGGCCAGCGCGCAGGTCGCCGCCAGCGTGCCGGGGGTGGCTGTGGCGCCTACGCCCGCGCGGGTGCTGCTGCAGCCGATACAGCACGAGTACGAGACCTGGAACAACTGCGCGCCGGTCACCTCCGAGATGGTGCTCAGCTACTACGGCATCCTCAAGCGCCAGACAGAGATAGCGCCCGTGCTCCGGCCGCATCCCAAGAACTTCAGCGTGCGGATTGACCAGATCGCCGGCTACCTCGACCAATTCGGGCTCGAGAGCCGGCCACTGATCGGCGGCTCCCTGGCTCAGCTCAAGGCGCTGGTCAGCAACAACATCCCCGTGGTCGTCGAGGACCAGCTTAGCCTGCAAGAGGACTACGGGCACTTCCGCGTCGTGCGAGGCTTCGACGACGCCGCCGGCGTGGTCATCTTCGGCGACTCCTATTACGGCCCCACCAACCGCCTCACCTACGGCCTCTATCAGGAGCTCTGGAAGCGCCATAACTTCGTCTTCATGCCCGTCTACAAGCCGGCCCAGCGCCCATTGGCGCAAGCCATCCTGGGCGCCGACTTCAGCCCGGCGCAAAACGCCGAGCACGCCCTCAACGACGCCCGTCAAGCCGTTGCCGCCCATCCGGATGACGGCTTCGCCTGGCTGAACTTCGGCAGCGACCTATACCGGGCAGGCCAGCTCCAGGAGGCCAGGACGGCCTGGGAGCGCACCCAGCAGCTCCAGCTCACCGGCCGCACGCTGTGGTACACGATCTGGCCAGCGGCCGTCTACAACCAGCTGGGCGACTTCCAGCGCGCCATGCAGGTAGTAGCCATCCCACTGGCCACCGACCCTACCAACGCCGAGGCGCTCCTGGAACAGGGCAACGCCTACCGCGGCCTGGGCAACAAGGACCGCGCCCGGGCCGACTACGCGCTGGCCATCGAAGTCGACCCGTCGCTGCTCCCAGCGCGTCAAGCGCTGGACCGGCTCAACGCGGGGTAGCAGCGGATAGCCGGTGGGATAAGGAGGATCTATGAGTTGGTTCGCGGCGCGGCTCTTGTTCGAGTCGGCACATGTGCCCCCAGTCGCCGATCCGATGTTCGAGGATCGCATCATCTTGCTGGAGGCGAGGGACGAACGCGAGGCCATGGATTGTGCGCTGTCTTTGGGGCGCGCCAGCGAACGCGCCGAGCGGTACGAGGGCGCCACCGGCGACAAGGTCAATTGGGAACTCCGCTCAGTTCTGGATGTGAAGCCGCTCACGAGTGACGTTGTGGGCAATGGCGCCGAGGTCTACTACACGTTCCTACGGCCGCAAGAGGCGTACGAGCTCGAGCGTCTATTTCCGGATCGACTTGCTGCTCAGCGCGCATAGCTGGCTTAGCCGTTCAGGTTCTTGATGAAATTGGCCAAGGTGATGCCTCCGGGCACGCGGACGCGGGCCAGTGTCAGCATGTTGGCAGCGGTGTGGCGGGCGCCGAAGTTGGTGGTTACGGCCGAGCTGAAGCCGGCTTCGGCCACGAGCTTGACGGTTGCTTGGCTGTAGCGGCCGCTGGGATAGGCGAAGCTGTCGATCGGCGCGTTGAGCCGCTGCTGCAGGATGCGCCGGCTGTCGCCGATCTGGCGTTTGGCCTGCGCCAGCGGCTGGATGGCGAGGTCGACGTGGTCCAGGGTGTGAGCACCGATGTCGATCCCGGCATCCCGCAGCTCCTGCGCCTGCTGCCAGCTCATGTAGCCCGGCTTGCCCAGGAAATTGACCACCAGGTACACCGTCGCGCCAAGATGGTGCTTCTTGAGCGACGGCCAGGCGGCGGTGAAGAAGTCGGCGTAGCCGTCGTCGAAGCTGAGCACAATTGGCTTGGCGGGCAGCGGCGTGCCCTTACTGATGTGGTTGGCCACGTCGTCCATGGTCACGGTGTCATAGTGTGCGCCGGCTAAATAGGCCAGCTCG
Organism: Chloroflexota bacterium; assembly: GCA_036844545.1. GTDB lineage: Bacteria > Chloroflexota > JAJPGV01 > JAJPGV01 > JAJPGV01 > DATGVV01. Next base: position 6,894 of record DAIUFO010000114.1, on the reverse strand, counting down.
TCGTCGAACAGCTTCGGCGCGATCGACAAGCCGTAACCGAGCTGATCGGGGGTGTTGGGCGGCAGATCCCGAATGTAGTGGTACATCAGGATGGGCAGCGTCGTCACCGTGCCGGGCTTGGGTGGGGCGGCTGGCGTAACCGCGACGTTCGGCTGGGCCGGGTGCACGCCGGCGCTTGCGGACGGGGAAGCAATTTCGACGGGCGGCACATCCGCGGAGTCGTCGACGGGCGCCCCCTCCTGGCTGGTGGGGCCGTTTTCGTCCGTGATAGGAGATGCTGCTGGGGCTGAACCACTGGCGCAAGCCGCCAGCGCGACAAGCAGAATCATCGGCAGGATGAGGCGGAGCCAGCCTCTCACCGGTAGCGAGCCACGCTGTAAGCGGGCTGCCGCCGTGCCCGCCGGCGGCCACGGCTTCGGAGCGCCAGCCACACAAACGCCAAGCCGGCGCCGATGCCCGCCGGTTTGACCCAACCCGGCAACCCGCCGCTGTGGACCACGCTAGCGACCTGTTCGGCCGCGCGGCGCGGAGCGGGCTTGGCCTGCTCGGCCAGCTTGTAGGCCTCAATCCGCGGCTTCAGCTCCTCAATCTGGGGCGCGTACTTCAACAGGCCGCGGTAGATGCCAGCGGCGATCGCGTCCTGGTAAGCGGCCGTCTGCAGCATCTGCCGGTCGTCCGCATTGGACAGGTAACCCGCTTCGACGATCACGCCAGGCATGGACAGGATGTTGTCCTGCTCGCGGTCCTTCGTCGTCCGCACGGTCTGCCGCGACTCCTGCAAGGAAAGACCCAGGCCGTCGGCCACGTCGTCGGCCAGCGCCGGATCGGAAAAATACTGGGCTTCCACGCCGCCTACCGTTTGGTCGGGGAACCAGCTGTTGATGTGTACCGCCACGAAAACATCGGCCTGGGCCTGCTCGGCGATTGCGGCCCGCTGCTCGCCGCTGGTGCTCATGTCAGCCGTGCGAGTCATCACCACGTGGACCTCCTGTGACTGGAGGAGATCGCGCAGCTTAAGGGCAATCGGCAAGGTGAGATTCTTCTCCTCGATGCTGGGTTGGCTGGAGCCCGGTGGATAGATGGCGCCCGGATCGTCGCCACCATGGCCCGGCGCCACGGCCACCACGTAAGGCCGTGGCGCGGCAGTGCCCTGAGCTCGGCCGGCGGCCGGCCACAGCGCGCACAGCGCAGCCAGGAACAGCGGTGAGGCTTTCAATGGTCCAGTAAGAAAGATTACGGCAGGCGTCCGCCGGCCGTTATGCCGCTGGCTGCTCTGTCGCTACGACGTAGATGGTGCCGTTGATCTGCTGGACGGGGATCTTGGACAGCGGCGGCAAGGGCGTTTTGTAGTCGTCGATGCCGATCTGGTGGCCCGATGTATTGAACTGCGCACCGTGGCAGCCGCACACGAACTCCTGCTCCTGGCCCCGCCAATCCAGCACGCAGGCCTGGTGGGTGCAGATCGCCGACAGCGCCCAAATGCGGCCGCCGATGTTCATGACGTGCCCCTCCATGTCCCCGGCGATGAAGCGCTTAACACTGCCGGGGGGCAGTTCGGCCGCGCGAGCCACCGGCACCCAGCCAGCGGGCACGGGCTCGCCGCCGCGCAGGCGCCGCAGCGCCTGCTCGCCGAACAGGCCGATCGCCAGGGCCGCCACCCCGCCGGCCAAACCACTGGCAAGCCCGCGGCGGCTCAGACGGAAGTCGAGCCACGTTCGGCGCCGCTCCGGCTCGAACCTGGCGCGCAGCCGCTGCACGAACGCCTCGGAAGGCTGCGCCTGGTGCGATTCCTGGCTCGCCATGAACGCTGCTACGCGCAAGCTGTCGCCCGGCGCCTTCACGGCCGGCGGCTGCTCTCCGGCCAGCAGCGCCTCGACGTAGCGGTTGGCCGCTTCGGCCTGCTCGAGCGTAGGCTGGTCCTCGGGCGTCACCAGGCCAGCTCCTGGCCGAGCTGGGCGGCCTTTCGCAAGGCCCGGAACTGCAGCACTTTGACGTTGGTTTCGGTCAGCTGCATGACAGCGGCCGTTTCCTTCACGCTGTAGCGTTTGAGGAAACGGTAGTGCAGCACGTCTCGGTAGTTGGGCGGCAGCGCAGCCAGGAGCTGACGCACGCGAGCGTCGCGGCGGGCGCGGTTGAAGTCGGGCGGCGCCTCGTGGGCCACGATCTCCAGGCCCTCGGGCAAGGGTACGGCCGGAAGCCGGTACTTCTCGCGCCAGTGGTCGTTGACCGTCACCCGCGCAATCTGGAACAACCAGCCTTCCAGGCTGCCGCGGCCCTCGAAGCGCTGCAGGCTGTTGTAGACCTTGAGGAAAATTTGGGAGGTCAGATCCTCCGCCTCCTCGCGGTTGCTCACCTGGCTGAAGACGAAGCCGTATATCCGGCCCACGTGGGCTTCATAGACCGCGCTGAAGTCCTCGAGGGTCAGCGCCCTCGGCCGCTCCGACGCTTGACCCAGGCCAGCATCAATCACGGCAGCGCCGACCACAGCCATTGCATCAGCTTGGTCGTCCTCCGGTTACGGCCATTTACGCAAAGATACGGAGCCACCGTTCCCGGAGTTTCACATACCGTCTCGTCGCTTAGGCGACCAGGTGCTCTTCCAGCTCCATCAGGCTGGCCAAGTTGTGGGCCGCCGCGAACACTTCGATGTAGGGCATGGCGGTGCGCATGCCGCGGCACAGCGGCTGGTAGCCGGGGTTGGACATCAGCGGGTTGAGCCAGATCACGCGCCTGGCGCGCCGCTGCAGCTCCTCCATCTCGTGCTCCAGCACGTCGGCGTCGCCGGTGTCCCAGCCGTCGCTCAGCACGATGACGACGGTCTTGGTGTCGATCACGCTGGCGGCCCAATTCTCGTTGAAATCGGCCAGGCTCTGGCCGATGCGCGTTCCGCCCGACCAGTCCAGCACCTCGCTGGCGATGACGTCCAACGCCTCGTAGATGTCGTGGTCCTTGAAGTACTCGGTGACGCGTGACAGCTGCGTACTGAACACGAACGATTCCGTCCGCGCGAAGTTGCTCTGCAGAGCGTAAATGAACTGCAGCAGGAAACGGCTGTAGATGTCCATCGAGCCGCTGACATCGCACAGCAGGACCAGCTTGGTCTTCTTGATCTTGCGCTTCTTGTGCGCCAGCTCGATGATGTCGCCGCCGTACTTGAGGTTGTTGCGGATGGTTCGGCGAGGGTCGATCACGTGCCCGCGGCGGGTGCGCTGCATGCGGCGGCTCATGCGCGTGGCCATCTTACGGGCCATCCGCAGTGTGACCCGGATCATCTCCTCCAGCTCGTCGGCTTGGAACATGGAGAAGTCCTTACCAGCCAGCATCTCCTCGGCGCTGTAGCCGGCGATCTCTTCCTCATCTTCGCCCTCGCCGCTGCCTTCGTCGGCCGCCTCGACCTCCGAAGAGACACGCTCCTCGCCGCCCTCGCCGCTCTCGTCGCCGCCTGGGCTCATGGACTGGGGCATGCTGTCCATCTGGTCGGCGCCTTCGTCCCAAGGCTGCTCCTCCAGGATGCCCGGCCAAAAGCTGTAGAAGACCTCGTCGAAGATAGGGAAATCCTCGAATCGCGCGGCCATGACGGTACGCAGCGAGAGGTAAAACTCGGCTCGGTCGGAAATGTCCACGTGGCCTAACGCCCGCAGGCTGTCGATGGCCTCCGAGGGCGTCACCAGCATGCCCCTGGCGCGCAGCTGCAGGCCAAAGTCGATGACGTTGGCCAGCAGTGTGCCCCGGCGGGCCTGATCGATCATGTCCCTTTTGTCATTCAGAGCGCAGCGAAGAATCCGAGGCATGGGAGACGGATGCTTCGCTCGACGCTCTGCATGACAAAGGAGGCTTATGCCTCCAGCGCGGTGAGCTGCTCCCGCAGTTGGGGGACCACGTCGCCGGGTGCTTTGCCGTTGCCGGAAACGGCGCCCAGCAGCACGTCGAGGCGCTTGCCCACCATCTTATGGACGTCGCGGTTGTCCTTCAGAAAGGCGGCCATCGTGTCGCGCACCGCCTCGTGGTCCAGTTGATCGCGATGCAGCGAGACCAAGGCCAGGCCCCAGTCCAGCGTCTCGGCCACCCCCGGCGTCTTCACCAGGCGAATCGAACGCACGCCCTGCATGAACAGGCATATCTGCTCGGCCAGCTGCTCGTTGATGCCGGGCACCTTGGCTTTCACCACCCGAACCTCTTTCTCGAAGGACGGATAGTCGATCCAGAAGAAGAGGCAGCGGCGGCGCAGCGCGTCGCTCAGCTCGCGGGTGCGGTTTGAGGTCAGCACCACATACGGGATGTGCTTGGCCTTGATAGTCCCGATCTCCGGGATGCTGACCTGGAAGTCCGACAGCACTTCCAGCAGGAAGGCTTCGAACTCCTCGTCGGCGCGGTCGACCTCGTCGATCAGCAGCACCGGCGAGCGGTCCGCGCGAGTGATTGAATCCAGCAGGGGACGCTTGAGAAGGAACTCCTCGCCGAAGATCTCCTGTTCCTTCTCGGCCACGCTGCGCCTGTCGTGCTCTTCCATCTTGATGCGCAGCATCTGCTTGGGGTAGTTCCACTCGTACAGCGAAGTGTTGACGTCCAGCCCCTCGTAGCACTGCAGCCGGATGAGGTCCACGCCCAGCATGTTGGCGAGGACTTTGGCGATCTCAGTCTTGCCTACACCTGCCTGACCCTCGATGAGCAGCGGCTTCTTCAGCTCCATCGCCAGGTAGACGGCGGTGGCGATTTCCGGGTCGGTGATGTAGCCGTTCCGCTCCATCTGATCGATGATGCGTCGGACGGCGTCGTGCATACGAAACAGAAGTTTACCAGTGGTAGCCTCGTGTTCTCATGCGCGTCATCGACGTCCACATCCATTGGTCGCCCAAGAGCCTCATGGCCGACAACCTGGCCCAGCTCACATCACCCGACGCCAAGCTCACTCGCTATACCGACGGCGTGCCGTCGTACACCGTCCACAACCGGCTCCACGACCTGGACCGCCACCTGGCCATGATGGACCACGCCGGCCTGGACGTGGCCGTCATCTCCAGCGCCGAGGGCATGCCCGGCAACCTCGAGCGCAGCAAAGCCGTCAACGACGAGCTGGCGCGCGAGGTCTCACGCCGCGAAGGCCGCATTGTCGGCATGGGCCACACCGGACCGCTGGCCGGCAAGGCCGGTCTGGACGAGCTGGACCGCTGCTGGCAGGAGCTGGGCCTGCGCGGCGTGGCCATCGCCTCGACTCTCAGCGGCAAGGGGCTGGACGCGGAGGAGTTGCACCCCTTCTACGAGCACTGCCAGGCCGCCAGGCAATTCATCTTCGTCCATCCGACGCTGGCCTGCGGCACCCTGGGCTCGCAGGGGTTTCAGGCGTACGACCTGTTCCGCACGGTCGGGCGAGAGTTCGAGCTGGTCACAGCGGTGCTGCGGCTGATTTGCGGCGGCGTGCTGGACGAGTTCCCGAGGCTGAAGATCATCATGTCCCACTTCGGCGGCGGGATCACATCGTTGGTGGGCCGCATCCGCGACTACCAGGACAAGGAGTTTTGGGGCCTCCTGGACGACCCCATCCACGGCAAGAAGCCCAAGCACGATTTCGACTCGTACCTCAGCCGGCTGTATTTCGACACCGGCGGCCACTTTGGCGAGATGACCGCGGTCAAGGCCGCGCTGCTCAACATCCCCGCCAGCAACATCCTGTTCGGGACGGACTACCCGCAGGAGATCCGCGGGCAGGACAAGGTGAAGGCGTTTGTCGAGGCGCTCAAAGCGCTGGAGCTGCCCCAAGAGCAAGTCGACGCCATCCTAGGCGGCAACGCCGCGAGAATTGTTGGCTTGTAGGCAGCCGTCCACCATATGTAGGGGCTAGCCCCCTTGGCACTTGGGCAACGCGGTCCCTATGCTGCGCTTGAGGTCGCTCTTTGGAGAGCGGCCAACGACACGGTGACCTAGGAGGGTCTGTTGCGGGTGCGCGCATATCGACCAGAGCTGGAGGAACTCAGCTTTCCGGATGCTCCACGGATGGTGGTGGCGCCTCCGGGACCGAGTTCGCGGCGGCTTCTGAGCCGCCAAGCAGCAGTGGAGTCCAATGCTCGCAGCTATCCGCGGCGGCTGCCCATCGCGCTGGCCGAAGCCCGCGGAGCGACCGTCCGAGACGTCGATGGCAACCTCTACATCGATTGTCTCGCCAGTGCCGGCGGTCTCAACGTCGGCCACAACAACCCGGCGGTAGTGGAAGCGGTCAAGGCCTGCCTTGACGAGGAGCACATCGTCAGCAGTTTGGACCTCCCTACCCGCATCAAAGAGCAGTTCACCACCGCGATCCTGGAGCTCATGCCAGCCGAACTGCGACAGCACGGCCGGATTCAGTTCTGCGGCCCAGCCGGCACAGACGCTATCGACGCCGCTATGAAGCTGACCAAGATCGCCACGGGCCGCCATGGCATGGTGGCATTCCGAGGCGCCTACCACGGGATGGGACAAGGTCCGCTTTCCCTTATGGGCGCCACCGGACCGAAAGAGGGATTGGGCGCTCTGCTGGCGGACGTGCACTTCATGCCCTACGGCTACTGCCTGCGCTGTCCGCTGCAGCTCACGCCCGACATGTGCAGGATGAGTTGCGCCACTCTGTTGGGGACTGCTCTGGACGATCCCTTCAGCGGCATGCTCAAGCCCGCGGCGATCGTCGTGGAGCCCATTCAGGGCGAGGGAGGCGTGATCGTTCCACCTGAGGGCTGGCTGCGAACGATCGCCGGCTATGCCGGCACGCACGGCGTCCCGCTGGTGTGCGACGAGTTTCAAACAGGCCTGGGCCGCACCGGCCGCTGGTTCGCCTTCGAACACGAGGATGTTGTGCCTGACGTTGTGGTGCTGTCCAAGTCGATCGGCGGCTTGGGCTTGCCCCTGGCCGTCATCGTTTACCAC
>DAIUFO010000113.1:0-10536 GCA_036844545.1 Chloroflexota bacterium | reverse complement strand
GCCGCATCCCCGGGGTCGATCTGGAGTCACTGCGACGTGAGGCGCAGCGAGCCGGGGAGGAGTTCTGGGCGCGCGTGCCGGAATGGGATCCGCTCAACCGGAGCGTTGAGGAAGTAACCCCGTGGTCCTTTCCGCTGGATAATCAAGCACAAGACAAGTAGGAGGTACCGATGCGACTCATCAGCCTGGTGGCGCCGCTGGCGCTACTGTCCCTGGCCGCCTGCGGAGGATCGGCGACGCCGCCGGCAGCCGCCAGTGCTGCCTCGTCTGCGAGCGCAGCCAAGGCGGCCTCTGCCGGCTCGACCGGCGGCAGCACTGGCTCCGCCGCCAACACCAGCGCCGGCGCAGGCTCTGCCGGCTCGAGCACGGCCGCGGGCGCCAACGCGGCGCCCAGTGGCAGCGCGGCTTCTGCCGCCAGCGCCCGGCCCGGCGGCGCCTCCGCCGCCGGGCCGGCGACGCATGTGAGGCTCGGCATCAAGCTGGGCGGCTTCTCCGATGCGCCGATCTACATCGCCATGGATCGGGGCTATTTCCAGCAACAGGGCATCGATCTGGAAACCGTAAACTTCGACTCCGCGGCCAGGATGATCGCCCCCCTCGGCGCCGAGCAGATTGAGGTCGCGGCGGGCGCCACCAGCGCCAACCTCTACAACGCCTTCAACCGCCAAATCCCGATCAAAATTGTGGCCGACAAGGGCTCGCAGCCGCCCGGCCATGGCTATGAGGCGCTGGTGATCCGCAAGGACTACATCGATTCCGGCAAGGTCAAAGACTACAAGGATCTGAAGGGCTTGACCGTCGCCATTCCTGTGCGCGGCAACACCGACGAGCACGCGGTGGCGCTGGCCTTGGAGAAGGGCGGGCTCACGCTGAACGACATCAAGGAGGTGGAGCTGAGCTTCCCGGACATGATCCCGGCGCTGGCCAACCACTCAATCGACGCCGCTCTGTCGCTCGAACCGTTCGTGGCCAAGATCACCGGCTCGGGCTCAGGCGTGCGCTGGAAAGGCGTCGACGAGATCGCGCCCAACATCCAGACCGCCAACATCCTGTACAGCCCCAAGTTCGGGGCCAGCAAGGACGCCGCCACGCGCTGGATGGTGGCTTACCTGAAGGGCGTGCGCGATTTCAACGACGCGGCCAACAAAGGCACGAATAAGGCCGAGATCATGGCCATCCTGCAGAAGGCCACCAAACAGGATGCGGCCACCACGGCTAAGGTGGTCCTGCCCGGCTACAACCCCGACGGCAAGTTCAACCTCGAAAGCCTGGCCAGCGACCAGGACTTCTACATTAAAGAGGGCCTGGAAAAACAGAAGATCGATCTTGCCGAGGTAGCTGACACGTCGTTCATCGACGCCGCGGTCAAACAGCTGGGCCCCTACAAGTAGCTACCGCCCCAGCCGGGCCTCGATCGACCGCCTGACGGTTGCTTCCACCTCAGCCGGAATTTCGGTGCGCACGGCGTCCCAGTCCAATGGGGCCGTAGCGTCGATGATCACCTTGTCCGACATGCCGCCGCGGCTGGAAGGATCGAGCTGGTTGGTCAGGCCTTGTTGAATAATCGAGAAGTCGCGGGTCGCTTGGGTGCGGGTAGCAATGGCCCACAGCACCTCGCTGTCGTTGGCTACGTTCACGTCGGTGTCCACGATCACCACGTTCTTGACGTATTGATCGAGGCCGAGGAGCAGCATGCCCACCTGCCGCGCCTGGCCTTCGAAGCTCTTCTCGATGGCTGCATAGGCGTGGAACTGCGTGCCCGACTTGGGGTAGTGCAGCCGCTTCACGGCGGGATAGACCTCGCGCAGCTTAGCCAGCACCATGGCTTCCTTCTGGGTGCGGGCCAGCAGCAGGTGCTCGGATGAGAACCCGGGGGTCACGTCCAGGAAGATGGGCGAGCTGCGCATGGTGATGGCCGAGACGATGAAGACGTTTTCGGTCGAGCGGCCGCTGGAGTAGCCGGTGTACTCGCCGAAGGGTCCTTCCGGTTCGCGCACGCCGCACAGCACCTCACCCTCGAGGACGATCTCGGCCGTCGCCGGCACGCATACGTCGATGGTTTTGCCGCGGACCAGCTCCACGGGCTGGCCCATGAGCCCGCCGACGACGTCGAACTCGTCCAGATCGATGGCTCCTCGTGTCGCCGTGCCGATGAGCATGGCCGGGTGGCCGCCGATGGCCACGGCCATGGGCATGTTCCGGCCTTGCTTCTCGTAGCGCGCCAAGTAATCCCAGTGATGTCCGCGTGAGTGGAAGCTGACGCCGAATTTGTGGGCGCCCTTGCGCTGCATGCGGGCGTAGGTCAGGTTGCGCACGCCCGTGTCCGGGTCATTGGAGATGGACATGCCGGAGGTAACGTAGCAGCCGGCGTCGCCTTTGAAGTGGCGCAGGATCGGCAGCTTGGTCGCGTCGACGTCGCCGCCGGTGAGCACCCGCTCCTGGCATGGTCCGAGATCGACGATAACCGGCGGGACCGCCGCCGCCGTCAGCTTGTTCCAGCGCTCGATCAGCCCATCGGCAGTTGTTCCCAGGATGTGCGCGATGCGTTCGCGAGAACCGAAGATATTGACGACCACGGGCATGTCCGAGCCGGTGACGTTTTCGAAGATCAGCAGAGGGGCGTGGCCCACCTTCTCCAGCTCGAGCACCCAGGCGGTGGTCACATACTCCTGCGCGATCGGCTCCTTGATTCGCCACACCTGCGTAGGGTTGGCGAGCTCGTAGTCAGTCAGGAAGGATCGCAAATCGGGGTTACGCAGGGCGACAGGTGGGGCAATGCTCATTGCCCTCATAATAGGGCTATGGGGGCAGTGTGAGCACCATCCGTCTGCGCCGGCCGGACGAGGCCGAGGGGTGGCTGCGCGAGATCTTTGGCTCCGTAGTGTACGTTCCCGGTTAGGCCTCGCGCTGGGCCTCCAGGAGCTGGATGATCGAGTCTGGGGTGATGGGCGTTTTGGTGATACGGATGCCGAACGGCGCCAGGGCGTCCTCGACGGCGTTGGCGATGGCCGCCGGGGGCGAGATGGCGCCGCCTTCGCCCAGGCCTTTGACGCCCAGCGGATTGCGCGGCGACGGGAACTCCAGGTGCACGGTTTCGAGGTCGGGCATCTCGGCCGAGGTGGGCGCCAGGTAGTCCATCAGGCTACCGGTCAGGAGCTGTCCGCTGTCGTCGTAGAGCATCTCCTCGAACAGTGCGCCGCCGATGCCCTGGCACACGCCGCCGTGCACCTGGCCGTCGACGACCACCGGGTTGATCATCTTTCCGCAGTCATGCGCCACCACGTACCTCAGCAGCTTGACCCCGCCCGTTTCGGGATCGACTTCCACCTCAGCCACGTGCACGGCGCTGGCGTAGGTCACGGTCGGGACGTGGTGGTAGCTGACGGACTCGAAGACGGGCGGTGCAGGGCCCTCGGCCGCGAACGTCGGAATGCAGGCTTTGACCACCTGGGCGATGTCCATGCCGGAGTTGGGCGCGCCTTGCACCTTGATGCGGCCATCCTCGATGGTCAGATCGCCCGCGGCCGCCTCCATGAGCCCCGCCGCCGCATCGATCAGCTTGGAGCGGACCTCGCGCGCGGCGTACGCCAGCGAAGCGCCGGCGGTCACCATGCTGCGGCTGGCGTAGGTGCCCATGCCGATGGCGATGGCCTGCGTGTCGCCGCCAATCACTGACACCCAGTCGATGGGCACTCCCAGCGCGTCCGCGGCGATCTGGGCGAAACTCGTTTCGTGCGCCTGGCCCTGGGAGCAGGCGCCGGTGGCGACCAGCACCCGGCCCGATAAGTCCACCTTGACCGAAGCGCCTTCAAATGGCCCAATGCCGGTGCCCTCGACATACCCCGACAGGCCGATGCCCCGATACACGCCCTGCTGGCGCAGCTTCGCTTGCGCGACCCGGAAACCGTCGTAGCCGGCGGTTTTGAGCGCGGTATCGAGCACCTCCGGGAAATTTCCGCTGTCGTACACCAGCGGATTGCCGTCGCGATAGGGCATGTTGAGCTCGTACGGCATCTCATCTTCGCGGATGAAGTTGCGGCGGCGGATCTCAGCCGCGTCCATGCCGATCTCCCGTGCCAGGCAATCCACGATGCGGTCCATGGCGAACACCGTCTCGGGCCGGCCGGCCCCGCGATAGGGGGCGTTGGGCGTCTTGTTGGTGACCGGCGCCTTCACGCTGGCCGCTAGGTTAGGGATGCGGTAGGGGCCCATGAGGTGGGCCAGGGTGTTGTAGGGCAGGACCACGCCCCAGCAGTTGTAGGCGCCGAAGTCGACCCAGATGTTGTCGCTCACGGCCAGGAAGGTCCCGTCGCGCTTGGCGGCCAGGGCGATGTCATGCACCTGGCCGCGGGCGTGAGCCGAGGCCGTCATGTGCTCGCGGCGGTCCTCGATCCATTTCACCGGCCGGCCGAGCTCGCGCGCGATCACGGGGATGACGATGTCTTCGGCGTAGCCATTTGCCTTCGTGCCAAAGCCCCCGCCGACGTCGGGCGCGATGACGCGAACCTTGTGCACGGGCATGCCCATGACCGCGGCGATGGCTTCCTGGTTGAAGTGGACGATCTGGGTCGCACTCCAGCTGGTGAGCGTCTCGTCGCGGCGATCGTAGCTGGCGACGACACCGCGCGTCTCGATCGGCATGCCCACGTAACGCTGCACGTCGAAGCGCTGGCGGACCGTCGCGTCCGCCTCCCTGAAGGCTGCGTCAGCATCACCAATCCGCAGCGTGAAACTCACCGCCAGGTTGTCGCCCCATTCGGGGTGCAGGAGGGGCGCGCCGGGCTCGCCCGCGGCGACTACATCGATGGCCGCGGGCAGGGTTTCGTAGTCGATCTCGACAAGGTCGGCGGCGTCCTCCGCCAGTTCCCTGCTGGCGGCGACGATCACCGCCACCGCCTCGCCCACATAGCGTGCGCGGCCGTGGCACAGCGGGTAAATCGGCGTCTGCTTCTGAACCACGTTCACTCGCTGAGCCAGGCCCGGCGGCGTGGCGCCGAACACGGGCAGCGGCTTCATCCAGCGGCTGAGGTTGTCAAAGGTAAAGACCGCCGTCACGCCATTCAACTTCAGTGCCGCGGAGGCGTCGATGGACTTGATCAGAGCGTGCGCGTGCGGGCTGCGCAGGAAGACGGCGTGCAGCAGTCCGGGCAGCCGGACGTCTGCCACGTATCTGCCGTCGCCCATCAGCAGGCGCGGATCTTCGCGGCGGGGCACTGAGGCTCCGATGTATTTGGCGCCCACGCTATCTCCTCAAGTTTTGATTATCACGGGTAGATGGCGACGTCGAGTAGGGGGCCGGAAAGCCGCCGCTCGAGCGCCACGCGGAACGCCCGAACCTGCGCTGGAGGGAAGGATCGATGGTGTTCCCCGAACTCCACGGTCAGGGCGGCGTCCCTGAGCCACAGATAACGGGCCATGTAGGACTCAGACTAGCGTAGGTTGGAAATTATCCGCGTTGATGTAGATGTAGCGTCGCCAGCGGTCAGGCACGTCGATCTCTTCGTAGATGCGACCGCCAGAAGAGCTGCGAATGCCAGGTGGAAGACACTACCCAAGCATGAGAACCTGCGGCACATGGTCAAGGGCGTCGTCCCGGCCGAACGCGTCGCCGCTTCGCGCTAGGACCGTGTTACGATCCGCTCTCACTTGGTTCGATGGGAAGACAGCAGTGAATAACGACGGCACGATCACGCGGCGGAAGTTCTTGGCGTTGACGGGTGCTGCGGGAATGCTGCTTGCGGCTTGCGGTGGTGGAAGCGGCGCCGCGGCGCCGACCGGCTCGGCCAGCGCGGCTGGCGCCGGCGCCCCAGCCGGCCTCAAGTGGCGCGTCCGGCAAACCGGCTGTAAGCTCGGCCGCGCCCACGGCGAAGCCTGCAGCCGCTGGGACGATCGTGGTCGCCACCTGGGGCGGCGCCTTCAAGGATGCCGTCGAGAAGGTGATCGCGGCGCCGTTCACCGCCAAGACCGGCATCAAGGTGGAAACCGACGTTGGAGCGACGCTCGATCGCCTGGCCAAGGCACGGGTGAACAAGGCCAATCCGCAGTCAGACATCACCCTGACGACGAGCCACGTAGCGCGGCTGTATATCTCCGACGGGCTGTTCGAGAAGCTCGACATGAGCAGGATCCCAAACAGCCAGCAGATCTTCAAGCAGGCCGTCCGCAGTGACTATCACTTGGGCTTGTGGACCTACGTCTACACGCCCGCCTATCGCACGGATGTCATCAAGCAGGACATCACCAAGTGGGCTGACCTGTGGAACCCGTCCTTCAAGAACAGCATCGCCATGCCGGACTTCGATCCGAGCCACATCATCGTCATCTCGGCGCTGATGTCCGGCGGTAATGAGACCGACTGGCAGAAGGGCGAGCAGAAATTGCTCCAGCTCAAGCCGAATATCAAGGCCTTCTTCCAGACCGATGCGCAGTCGCAGGACTTGATTAAGAACAATGAGGCGCCGATCGAAATCATGCTCAGCATCAATGGCGTGCTGCTGAAGGATGCGGGCGTGCCGATCAAGGTCGTGAAGACCACCGACTACGGCGGTGTGGTTGGCATCGACACCATGGCCGTCATGAAGGGCAGCAAGAACCCTGACGCCGCCTACCAGTTCATCAATTTTGCATTGGACAAGGACATCCAATCCACCCTGGTGAAGACGCTCAAGGCTGGTCCCGTCCGGCCGGACGCGACGGTTCCATCCGACCTGAAGGACGTACCAGGTTTCTTTGCCACCGCGGATCAATGGAAGACAGACGCCGTCCTGATAGACGATGAGGTGCGCGCCAAGAACCTGAACGACTGGAAGGATTGGTTCAACAAGAACATCGTCGCCAGGTAAGCGCCAGCCCGTATCTGTTCCTTGCGCCGGTGTTGCTGCTGCTGGGGGCGATGCTGGCGGCGCTGGCGTTCATCGTGAGCTACAGCTTCCAGAAGTTCGTTCCCGGCCAGCTGCAGACCGGCGGTTTCACGCTGGAGAACTACGGGCGCATCACCGAGGGCATCTACCGCGGCTACGTGCGGGACACGATCGTGCTTGCCGCCGGTACGACTCTGTTCACGCTGGTGCTGTCCTATCCGGTGGCGTATGCGCTCGCGCGGTCGCGCTCGCGCTGGCTGCGGACGCTCATCCTGGTGCTGACTATCCTGCCGTTCTTCACCGGCGCGATCGTGCGGACCTACTCGTGGATCCTGGTGTTGGGCAGCAATGGCTTCATCAACGCTGTGCTTCGCGGGCTGCACCTGCGGGACGAGCCGCTGCAGATGATGTTCACCAAGGGTGGCGTGCTCGTGGCGCTGGTGCAGTACTCCATGCCGGTGATGATCGTGATGCTGGCCGCCAGCATCAGCCAGATCGACGCGAGCTACGAGATGGCCGCGGAAAGCCTGGGCGCCGGGCCGGTCAGCACGTTCGGGCGGGTGACGCTGCCACTCAGCCTGCCGGGGATCGTCTCCGGCTCGCTGGTGGTCTTCGCCTGGACCTTCAGCGCCTTTCCAACGCCCGAGCTTATCGGCGGCGGGAAAGTGAAGATGATCGCCAACGTCGTCAACGACCTGGCGCTGCAATCCTTTAATTTCCCCAGTGGTGCGGCCTTCGCCGTCTTCGCCCTGACAGTAACGCTGGCGCTCGTCACAGGGCTGACCGCCATCGCCACGCGGCGTCTGGCACATGCCTGACCATCGCCTGCGGCGGCAGTTGGGCCGGATCGCGTTGGCGCTGCTGCTGGCCGTGATCCTGGTGTATATGACGCTGCCGACGGTTGTGGTGGTGATGGCTTCGTTCAATCCGACGCCGCTGCTGAATTTCCCACCGCGAGGCTTTTCGCTCGCCTGGTACCAGCACGCGCTGGAATACGCCGACTTTCAGCGCGCCGCGGGACATGGGCTGGTGGTGACGTTCAGCGCCGGGTTACTCGCGACAGCCACCGGGGGGGCCGCGGCGATCGTGCTGCAGCGTTCCAACGTGCCTGGCCGCCGCGCGATTGAAGGCCTGCTGCTGTCGCCGTTGATCATCCCGGGCGTGGTGCTGGGCCTGGGCTTCCTGATCCTGGGGGCACAGTTGGGGCTGCTGGCTTCGCCTATCGTCCTGATCGTGCTGCACACGCTGCTGGTCATGCCGTTCGTGATGCGCGGCGTGTGGGTCAGTCTGCAGCACCTCGATCCGCGGCTGGAGCGGGCCGCCGCTAATTTGGGCGCCACGCCGGCGCAGACGATGATCCGCGTCATCCTGCCGCTGCTGCGGCCGGGCTTTTTCGCCGGGGCGCTGTTCAGCGTCATCATCTCCCTCAACGAGTTCGCGGCTTCGCTGTTCGTATCCAGCCGGACGACGGAGATCCTGCCGGTCTCGATGTTCAACTACGTGCGGAACTACACCGACCCCACCATTGCCGCCGTGTCCACGATGTTCATCCTCGCCACGGCGGCGTTGCTGCTCGTCGCGGAGCGCCTCGTGAACATCAGCTCGATGCTGCAAATCCAGGAGGCGCGCTGATGGCGGAAGCCGTCGAGCTGGAGTCGGTCTCTAAGCTGTTCGACAAGCACGCCGCGCTGGCCGACGTGAGCCTAACCATTCGACGCAGCGAGTTCCTGTCCATCCTGGGCCCCAGCGGCTGCGGCAAGACCACGACCCTCAACGTCATTGCCGGATTCGTCCAGCCGACGGTGGGGCGGGTGCTCATCGAGGGCGACGACATGACGGAATGCCCGCCGTACCTGCGCGGCCTGGGCATGGTCTTCCAGAGCTACGCCCTTTTCCCGCATATGGACGTGTTCGAGAACGTGGCCTTCGGCCTGAAGGTGCGGCGTGCCGGCCGGCAGGACATCAGACGGCGTGTTGCTGAAGTGCTCGGGCTCGTGCAGCTGAGCGGCTTGGAGCGCCGCAAGCCCCGACAACTGTCCGGTGGCGAGCAGCAGCGGGTGGCTCTGGCGCGCGCGATGGTCACGCAGCCGAAGGTGCTGCTGCTGGACGAGCCGCTGGCTGCACTGGATAAGAAGCTGCGCGACGAGATGCGCCTCGAGCTGAAGGACATCCAGCGCCGGACCGGCATTACGACGGTCTTCGTCACGCACGATCAGGTGGAGGCGCTCAGCCTGTCAGACCGGGTGGTGGTGATGAACGGCGGCCGGATCGAGCAGGTGGGCTCGCCCCGGGAGCTGTACGAGACGCCCGCCAGCAGCTTTGTAGCCGGTTTCGTGGGCGAGTCGAACCGCTTTGCCGGGCGGGTGGTGCGATTGGTCGGTGACGCCGCTTGCGTCGCCGTGGACGGGCTTCCCGAGCTGTGGCTGGACGCAGCGCCTGGATTCCTGCCGGGGCAGCAGGTCGAGCTCGTCATCCGGCCGGAGCGGCTGGATCTGCAGCAAAGTCCGAATGGCGAGCGCAACGTGGTCCACGGCCAGCTCCAGACCAGTGTCTACCTGGGCAGTTCACTGGAGCTGCGCATCGCCGTCGGCGGGCATCGGCTGGTCGCCCGCATCGGCCCCGGCCACGACGCGGCGGGCTTGACGCCCGGAAGCGACGTCTGCCTGTGGCTGGATCCGAGGCACTTGAAGGCCTTCGCGTGAGCCTCTCGTGATCGGCAAGCACGCCATTTACACGCTGCTGCAGCAGCATGGCGTCAGCCACATCTTCGGCAATCCGGGCACCACCGAGATCGAGCTGATGGACGGGCTTGCGGACTTCCCCGGCATCAGCTATGTGCTGGCGGCGCACGAAAGCGCAGCCGTGGCCATGGCCGATGGCTACTATCGCGCCAGTGGCCAGCCTGGTGTGCTGAGCCTGCACGCGACGCCGGGGACGGGTAATGCCGTGGGCAATCTGTACAACGCCCGCCACTCGGGCTCGCCGTTGGTGTGCATCACCGGCCAGCAGCATGGCGAGCTGCTGCTGGGCGAGCCGTTCCTGAGCTCGAACATCACACGTATCGTCGAGCCTGTGGTCAAGTGGACGTGGGAGGTGCGCCTGCCGGCAGAACTGCCGGAAGCGGTCCGCCGCGCCTTCAAGACCGCCCAGGAGCCGCCAGCCGGGCCGGTGTTCGTGTCCGTCACCCGAGACGTGCTCAACGCGGAGGTTCAGCTGCCGGAGGCGCGACCGGTCACAGTGCGTGATTGTGTGGCGCCCGACGACGGCACCGTTGCGGACATTGTCGACCGGCTGATTGCCGCCGAGCGGCCCGTACTCCTGGCCGGTGACGAGATCGGCCGGTACCATGCGGTGGCCGAGGCGATCGCCCTGGCGGAGCTGCTGGGCCTGGAGGTCCACCAGGAGGCGGTGCAGGGCAATTGGAACTTTCCGAGTGCGCATCCGCTGCTGGTCGGTCGCGGCGGGTTCGACGCGCCCAGCACGATCGCGGAGTTCGCCGGCGCCGACCTGCTGCTAGCCGTGGGCGCCCGCGTGTTCACCGAATACCTGCCCCGAACGGCGCCGCTGCTCCGATCAGATGTCGAGTTGCTGCAGGTGAACCTCGATCCGCATGAGATCGGGAAGAACATCCCACCCGCTATCGGTGTGATCGGTCACCCCAAGGCCACGCTGCTCG
>DAIUFO010000112.1:3115-10684 GCA_036844545.1 Chloroflexota bacterium | reverse complement strand
CCTCGCCCGCCGCTTTCGCCGTCCGCGTAGGACCGGGAGAGGGCTGGGGTGAGGGCACTCAGCGCATCGGCTACTCTCGTTTTGGTCCATGTCACGGAACCTCTACCGCAACCTGCTTTTCCCGCTGCTCACGCTCGCCGAGCCTGAGGTCAGCCACGACGTCGCCTTGCGTGCCCTGAGCGCCGTGGCGGTGATAGCTCCGCTGCTGCATTCGCGGCTGCGGGTCGACGACCCTCGCCTGAAGACGTCGGCCTTCGGGCTGGACTTCGCCAACCCTGTTGGCCTGTCCGCGGGCTTCGACAAGAACGCCGTGGCGGTGCGCGGCTTAGCCGCGTTGGGCTTTGGCCACGTCGAGATCGGCACCGTGACGCCTCGCCCGCAGCCCGGACGGCCCAAGCCCCGTCTGTTCCGGCTCAAGCAGGATGAGGCCCTGATCAACCGCCTCGGCTTTCCCAGTCTCGGCGCTCCGGCTGTGGCGGACAACCTGCGCCATTTGGCGCGCCGGAGCTTCGTGCTGGGCGCCAATGTCGGCC
Source organism: Chloroflexota bacterium (assembly GCA_036844545.1). GTDB lineage: Bacteria > Chloroflexota > JAJPGV01 > JAJPGV01 > JAJPGV01 > DATGVV01. The sequence continues at coordinate 10,151 of DAIUFO010000112.1, read as the reverse complement.
CCAATGCCGACAGTGTCGGCGTCGAGGACTTCGTGGCCAGCGCCCTGGCCCTCTCGCCCCATGCCGACTACGTCACGGTGAACGTCTCTTCGCCGAACACCAGCGGCTTGCGCGGCATGCAGCAGGCTGGCGCCCTCGCCACGCTGCTCGACGCGCTCGACTGGCTCACGAAGCCGCTGCTGGTCAAGATGGCGCCGGACCTATCCGACGCCCAGCTCAGCGCCATGCTGGACGTCATCCAGGCCCATAGGGTGGCTGGCGTGATCGCCACCAATACGACCGTCGAGCGGCCGAGCAGCTTGAAAAGTCGCCACGCCCCCGAGGCCGGCGGCCTGAGCGGCCTGCCCCTACGCGACCGCGCCACCGAGGTCATCCGCTTCATCTACCGCCACACCGAAGGCAAGCTGCCCATCGTCGGCGCCGGCGGCATCGCCACCGTCGCCGACGCGCTCGAGAAGCTCGAAGCCGGCGCCTCGCTCGTCCAGCTCTACACCGGCTTCATCTACGAAGGCCCCCTCGCCGTCCGAGCCATCAACCACGGCCTCCTGCGCACCCTGGACGCCCGCGGCTTATCCGGCATGAAGGCCCTTATGGGCTCGCGTGTGTAAGCAGGTGTATCCTTACACCATGGCCCGCACCAATATCGACATCGACGATGAGCTCCTGAGGCACGCAATGCAGCGCTTCCACCTGCACACCAAGCGCGAAGCGGTCAACTATGCCCTCCGCAAGCTGCTCGGCGACCCAATGACCCGCGACGAGGCGCTCGCCATGGAGGGCTATGGCTGGGATGGCGACCTGGATCAAATTCGAGCCAGCGACACTATCGTTGAGTACGACATCCATCCCGACACGCTGAAGGAGCTGGAGCAGCTGTCCGAGAGCCGTGGTCGTCGCCGATAGCTCAGCATGGGTCGAATACCTACGGAAGACAGAGAGTAGGGCATGTTTAGCCGTTCGCGCCTTGATCGAAACGTCCGATCTTCTGCGTACAACGGAAGTCGTGGTCATGGAAGTACTTGCTGGTACAGGAAACGAGCGTGAATACTCGGATACGAGCCGGCTGCTGGCCCGGTTCGAACTGCTTCCGGTGGAGGGGTTGGGGGACTTCCTCGAAGCCGTGGCGCTCTACCGTGCGTGCCGACGTGGTGGCGAGACCATTCGCAAGATGAATGATTGTCTCATCGCCGCCGTTGCCATTCGCACGGGCGCGCAAGTCCTCCACCAGGACAGGGACTTCGAGGCGCTGGCGCGGCACTCGGCGCTGCGGATTTACCCCTGAGCGTGTCCTAGCACCAGCGTCACCCAATCGCCGGATTGCACCCGGCGCTGGACCGCCAGCCCAGCAGCCCGAAAAGCAGACACCACCTCCCCCTCTCGCTCGGCGATGATGCCGGACGCCAGCAGCTTGCCGGCGGGCGCGAGGGCAGCCGCCAGATCCTGCGCCAGTTCGACCAGCACGCGGGCGATGATGTTCGCCAGCACGAGGTCGAACGTCCGCGGCGTTTCCAGCGGCAGGCTGCCCTGGCCCACCCGAACTGCGTTCCCTAGCGACAACGTATTGGCCGCCGCGGTCCGCACCGCGATGGGCTCCGTGTCCAGCGCCAGGACCGATCCGCTGCCGAGACCAGCCGCCGCAAGGGTCAGAATGCCCGAACCTGTGCCAAGGTCCAGCACGCGCTCCCCGCCGTGGACCAGATCCTCCAGCAACTGCAAGCAGGTGTCCGTGGTGGGATGGAGCCCGGTGCCGAAGGCCATGCCAGGGTCCAGCTCGACCACCACCTCGTCCCCGGAGGCCGAGTATGAGAGCCAGGAAGGCTTGATCACCAACCGCCGGCCCACCTTGCGGGTGTGGTAGTGGTCCTTCCAGGCGTTGGCCCAGTCCTCCTCCTTGAGTTCGCGCGTGGTCACTTCGCCGATGCCGCTGACGTCGATGCGGCTGAGGTGCCACAGGCCCTCCTCGATGGCCCGTGCGAGCGCGGTCTCGGAGCCGTCGACGGGCATGTAGGCCCGCAAAGTAACCGGCCGGCCGAAGTCGATGTGCGCGCCTTCTCCGTCCGCCTCCTGGCTGACCGGCTCCTCGATCGATACGCCGCCGGTGGCGTGCTGGCTCATCACCGCGTAAGCGGCTTCGGACGCCTCGTGCGAGGCCTCGACGGAGACCTCGAGCCAGTTCAGAGCCCTAAGCCCTCTTTGACCTTCTCGAAGATACCGCCCTTCTCGGACTTCTCGCTGGGCTGCGACTGCTTCTTGGTGACACCCCGCAGCTGCTCGAAGACCTCGCGCTCTTTGGCGCTGAGCTCCGTGGGGGTCACAACCTTCACGAACACGTGCTGGTCGCCGCGGCCGGCGCCCCGGACGTTGGGCACGCCCTTGTCCTTGAGGCGAAAGACCTTGCCGCCCTGCGTTCCAGCCGGGACCTTCAAGACCACCTTGCCGTCCACGGTCGGCACCTCGATCTCGTCGCCCAGGGCTGCCTGGGCGAAATTGATCGGCAGCGTGTACAGGATGTCCTGGCCGTCGCGCTCGAAGAACTGGTGCTTGCGAACGGTGATGGCCACGTACAGGTTGCCGTTCGGTCCGCCGCGCGGGCCGGCTTCGCCCTCGCCGGAGAGGCGGATCTGCGAGCCGGTATCGACGCCGCCCGGCACTTTCAGGTTCACGTGCTTGGTGATGCGCACACGCCCGCCGCCGTGACACTCGTGGCAGGGGGTGGTGATAACCCGGCCCTCGCCCTGGCAGCGATCGCACATGACGACGTTGACGAACTGGCCGAAGATGGATTGCTGCACGCGGCGCAGCTCGCCCGTGCCGTTGCAGCTCGGGCAGCGCGTTGGCTCGGTGCCAGGCTCTGCGCCGCTGCCGCGGCAACTGGAGCACGTATCCGCGCGCGGAATCTCCAGCTCCTTCTCGCTGCCGAATACCGCCTCCTCAAAAGTCAGTGTCAGGTTGTAGCGAAGGTCTGAGCCGCGTTGCGGACTGCGCCGCCCGCCTGCTCCGGTCTGGCCGCCGAAGAACGTCTGGAAGATGTCGCTGAAGCCGCCGAAGCCGAAGTTCTCGAAACCGGCGCCGGCGCCCATGCCCGGGCCGGCATGACCGAATTGGTCGTACATCTGGCGCTTCTGGGGATCGCTGAGGACCTCGTAAGCCTCGTTGACCTCCTTGAAGCGAGCCTCGGCGTCATGCTCCCTGTTGACGTCAGGGTGGTACTGGCGGGCAAGACGCCGGAAGGCTTTCTTGATGTCGTCCTCGGAGGCGTTGCGCCCCACCCCGAGGACCTCGTAGTAGTCGCGTTTCTGGGCAGCCGCCAATTAGACCTCTTTGAATTCGCCTTCCACGGTGTTCTCGTCGTGCGGCTTGCCTGGCTCGTGGTGATCGCCGTGGTGCTCGCCGCCCTCGGCGCCGTTTGGCGGTGGCGTTGAAGCCTGCTGCGCGGCGTACATCTTTTGGGACACGCCGTGCATGGTTTCCGTCAGCGTCTCGACCGCCTTCTTGATGCGCTCCAGATCCTCGGTCCCCAACGCGGAGCGGACTTCCTGGGTCTTTTCCTCGATCGACGTCTTGTCGCCGGCTTCGAGCTTGTCGCCCATGTCCTTGAGCATCCGTTCGGCCTGGTAGGCCAGCGAGTCGGCGTTGTTGCGGACCTCGACCTCTTCCTTGCGCTTTTGGTCCTCGGCGGCGTGTTGCTCGCTCTCCTTGACCATCCGCTCGACCTCGGCCTTGGATAGGCCGCTGGAGGCGGTGATGGTGATTTTCTGCTCGCGGCCAGTGCCTTTGTCCTTGGCGGACACGTTGACGATGCCGTTGGCGTCGAGGTCGAATGTGACCTCGACCTGCGGCACGCCACGTGGGGCCGGCGGGATGCCGTCCAGGATGAAGCGGCCAAGAGACTTGTTGTATTGGGACAGCTCGCGCTCGCCCTGCAGCACGTTGATCTCCACGCTCGGCTGGTTGTCGCTGGCCGTCGAGAAGATCTGGCTCTTCGACGTTGGGATGGTCGTGTTGCGCTCGATCAGCTTGGTGCAGATGCCGCCCAAGGTCTCGATGCCCAAGGATAGGGGCGTGACGTCCAGCAGCAGCACGTCCTTGACCTCGCCGCCCAGGACGCCGGCCTGGATGGCGGCGCCAATCGCGACGACCTCGTCCGGGTTGACGCCCTTGTGCGGCTCCTTGCCGAAGTCCTTCTTGACCAGCTCCTGGATGGCCGGCATGCGCGTCTGGCCGCCGACCAGCACCACCTCGTCGACGTCGCCCGCGGCGCGGCCGGCGTCGGCCAGAGCCTGGCGCACCGGCCCGGTCGTCTTCTCCACCAGGTCCTCGACCAGCTGCTCCAGCTTGGCCCGGCTGAGGGTCATGTTCAGGTGCTTAGGGCCGCTCGAATCAGCAGTGATGAACGGCAGGTTGACCTCCGTCTGCATCACCGTCGAGAGCTCCTGCTTGGCCTTCTCGGCGGCCTCCTTGAGACGCTGCAAAGCCATGCGGTCCTGGCGCAGGTCGATGCCCTGTTCCTTCTTGAACTCGTCGGCCAGCCAGTTGATGATGCGCTGGTCGAAGTCGTCGCCGCCCAGGTGGGTATCGCCGTTGGTCGACTTGACCTCGAACACGCCCTCGCCCAGCTCCAGGATGGAGATGTCGAAGGTGCCGCCGCCGAGGTCGTAGACGGCGATCTTCTCGTCCTTCCTCTTGTCCAGGCCATAGGCCAGCGATGCAGCGGTCGGCTCGTTGATGATACGCAGCACCTCGAGACCAGCGATCTGCCCGGCATCCTTGGTGGCCTGTCGCTGGCTGTCGTTGAAGTAGGCCGGCACGGTAATGACCACCTGGACCACCTTTTCGCCCAGGTAGGCTTCGGCGTCGGCCTTGAGCTTCTGCAGGATCATCGCCGATATCTCGGGAGGCGAATACTTCTTGTCGCCGATCTCGACCCAGGCGTCGCCATTGTCGGCTTTCACTACTTGGTACGGCACCAATTGCTTGCCGCGGTTGACCTCCGGGTCCTCGAACTTGCGGCCCATCAGGCGCTTGATGGAGTAGATGGTGTTCTCCGGGTTGGTGATGGCTTGGCGCTTGGCCACCTGGCCTACCAGCCGTTCACCACTCTTGGAGAACGCCACTATCGAGGGCGTGGTTCGGGCGCCCTCGGAGTTCGGGATGACGACCGGCTCGCCGGCCTCCATGACCGCGACGCACGAATTGGTGGTCCCGAGATCGATTCCGATGATTTTTGGCATGGCTGCCTAACTCCTCCTTGAAACCTTCACCATGGCAGGGCGGATGACTCGATCGTGGAGCTTGTACCCCTTTTGGAACTCCGCGATCACGCTGTCTTCTTCGTGTTCCTGTGAAATATCGTGGGCCACGGCCTCGTGCAGGTTGGGGTCGAACTTCTGGCCGAGCGCCTCTATGGAGCTGAGGCCCTCTCTCTCGAGAGCGGCTCGCAATTGCTTCTCGGTCAGGCTTACGCCCTCCACCCAGCCGCTGCCCTTCAATTCCTCGGGCACCGAGGCCAGTGCGCGCTCGAAATTGTCCAGCGCCGGGAGCAGCGCCTTGACCAGGCCTTCGTTGAACAGCTTGCCCATCTCGACCCGCTCTTGCTCGGTCCGCCGCTTGAAGTTAGCGAAATCCGCCGCCGTGCGCCGCCATTGCTCCAAGTATTCGTCGGCCTTGGCCTGCGCTGCTTCCGGATCCGCGACTGCATCAAGCTCTCCCTCTCCCGTCGCAACGGGAGAGGGCTGGGGTGAGGGAACCTCCGCGCCATCGGATTGAACCACCTCCGACTGATCAGGTGCCGGCACTACCTCGGGTCGCACTTTCTCGTAGGTCGCTGCCGGCCCCTCCACCGGCTCCGGCCGCCGGGGCGGCTCTCCCGGCGCCGCTGCGCGATGCCGGGCGCGTTGTCTTTGTGTCTCGCTCATGCCTTGTCCGTTACCTCGCCCCGAGCCTACGACGCGGTTCCGTAGACCGCGTGGATCAGGTCCTCCAAAATGGCGGCCGTGTAGCGCACCGTGGAGATAACCCGGGAGTAAGACATCCGAGTGGGGCCCACAATCCCGAGGACCCCCTCCGCCTCGCCGTCGCGGCCGTAGCGACTGAGCACCAAGCTGCACTGCCGCATGTCGTCGCTCTTGTTTTCAGAGCCAATGATGACGTGCACGCCATCGCTGGCTAAGGCATCCGTCAGCACCCCTTCCAGCAGCCGGCCGGACTCGAAGATGCTCATGAATTGCCGCACTCGCTCGGTCTGGGCGAACTCCGGCTGGGCCATGATGTACAGCATCCCGTCGCGCACGATCTGTTCCGGGGTGGGCGTTTCCACTTCGCGCATCTCAGCCAGCAGCTGCTCGACCACCTCGCGCTCGAAGGCCTCGAACTGGTCCAGCTTTCGCTTCACGCCCCGCAGGTTGCGGCCGCCGAACTCCCGGTTGATCCGGTTGGCGATGCGGTTCAGGTCATCCTGCGTGAGATCGTGTTCGTAGCTGATGAAGCGCTGCCGCAGCAGACCGCGGTCGAAGACCATCACCAGCAAGGTCAGCCGCTGCTGCACCAGCACCAGTTGGATGTGCTTCAGCTTAACGTCCAGCACCTTGGGCGCGGTGATCACCGCGGCGTTCATGGCCGCCCGGGCCAGCACCGCCGCGGCGAGGCGTACCCACTGATCGGTGTCCAGCTGCACCTGGTGGAACTGGTGGTTGATCATGCGCTGCTCCTCGGCCGAGAGCTTCTGCTCCGACATGAGGAACTCCACGAAGTAGCGATAGCCCATGTCGGACGGAACGCGGCCCGCCGAGGTGTGCGGCTGGACGATGAAGCCTTCATCTTCCAGGGCTGCCATCTCGTTGCGGACAGTGGCCGAGCTCACAGGCACGGACATCTTGCGCGCGATCGCCTCCGAGGACACCGGCAGCGCGCTGTCGATGTAGTCCTCGACGATGTGCTTCAGGATGTCGCGGCGGCGGTCAGTCAGCATGCCTTAGCAGTCGCGACAATAGAGTGCTAATGGCTCAAATGCTAGCACTCGGCAAGCTCGATTTCAAGC
>DAIUFO010000112.1:0-3015 GCA_036844545.1 Chloroflexota bacterium | reverse complement strand
GCGCTGGTCCGCGCCGACCAGAGCCCCGAGCTGGCCGTTTGGCTAGGCCAGTTCGCTCTTCAGTTCCTGCACTAGCTCCTGGTCGAGCGTTTTACCCCCAAGCTCAGCGGTCGTCGGCGCTTTCATCCCAGGCGCCCTCCCCGATCAGCGGCACAAACCGCACCGCTCCAAGGTTGTGCTCCACCAGGCCGCCTGGCCCCTTCTCCAGCACGATGAGCCGCTGCTCGTAGCGGGAGCCCACCGGCGCCACCAGCCGGCCGTTCCGTTCCAAACGTGCCACCAAGTGGATCGGGATGCGCGGCGCGCCTGCCGTCACCAAGATCCGGTCGTACGGTGCATCGTCGGGCCAGCCTTTGACGCCCGAGCCGGTGTGGACGCTGACGTTGCCGTAACCCAAACGGGCCAGCAGCTCGCGCGCGCTCTCGGCCAGCTTGGCGTGTCGCTCCACGCTGATCACCTGTCCGGCCAGCTCGGCCAGGATCGCGGTCTGGTAGCCCGAACCCGTGCCCACTTCCAGCACCTTGCTGCCGTCATTGAGGGCCAGTGCCTGGGTCATCAGGCCGACCACCAGCGGCTGCGAAATGGTCTGGCCCTGGCCGATGGCCAGCGGCACGTTCAGGTAGGCCCGATCGCGACTGGCCTCGGGCACGAACAGCGCGCGATCGACTTTGCGCATTGCCGCCAGGACGCGGGTATCCAGCACGCCTTCGCGGCTGATGATTTCAACCAAACGGTCGAGTGCTTCCATGGCCGCGATACCTCGAATGTATACTTCGAGTTCGTGAGTTTGAGAATCCGTCTGAGCCGGGTTGGGGCCAAGAAGCAGGCCAGCTACCGCATCGTTGTAGCCGAGTCCAATGCCCCGCGGGATGGCAAGGCCATCGCCATCCTGGGCCACTACAACCCGTTGACCAATCCCTACACCCTTAAGGTGGACGAGGAGCGCACTGTCCGCTGGCTCAGGAACGGCGCACAGCCCAGCGAAACGGCACGCGGGCTGCTGGCTAAAGCTGGCGTCATGACCGCCTATGAATCCGCTCGCAAAGGCGCCGCCCAGCCGAAGAAGGCTGAAGGTAAGGCTGCCGAGGAGACGAAGGCCCGCCGCGCGGCGAAGTCCCCGTCCGGAGGGCCCAAGCGCACCGAGCCGGCTCGGCTGGTCCGGCCCGTCCAAAAAGACGGTGCATCTTCCGATGGTGAGAAGCCGGCGCGCGCCACCGCGGCCGCCAAGAAGCCGGCCGCGGGCAAGACGGCAACTCGCGCTAAGACGACGGTGAAGTCCGCCAAGCCCGCTGCCGCTAAGGCCAAGACCAAGGCCCCGGCCGCGCGCAAGACCACGGCCACCGCCGCCCGCACCAGCAAGAGCAAAGCCGCGGCCGAGAAGAAGAGCTAGCCTCCGGGCAGATTTGCTGTGAAAGACCTCGTTGAGTTCCTGGCCCGAAACCTCGTCGCCAACCCTGACGAAGTCAAGGTTGAGGAAATCCCCTCCGGTCGCCAAACCGTGTTCGAGCTCACCGTCGCCCGCACCGACGTCGGCAAAGTCATCGGCAAGCAGGGCCGCACCGCTCGCGCCCTTCGCTCCCTCCTCAAGGTGGCAGCCACGAAAAAGGGCGAGCGCGCCACGCTCGAGATCCTGTAGCGGACAGGGCGTGGCTGACGCCCCCGACTGGCTGGTCGTCGGTAAGATAATCGCCGCCTTCGGCACCAAGGGCGAGCTGCGGGTCATGTCCCAGACCGATTTCCCCCAGCGTTTCGCGGCTGGCGCGGAGCTGTGGGTGGAGCGCGAGGATCGCCCGTTGACCGTCGAGCACTGCCGCTGGCACAAGGGCAAGGCGGTCCTCAAGCTCAGGGCTGTCGACGATCGGGACCAAGCGGAGGAGCTGCGCGGCCGCTACCTGCGCGTGCCGGGCAGCGACCTGGCCAAGTTGGATGAGGGCGAATACTACCTGTTCCAGCTGGTTGGGCTGACGGCCGTGACCGAGGAGGGCCGGGAACTGGGACGCGTCAAGGAAGTGCTGCAAACCGGCGCCAACGACGTCTATGTCGTCGATACGCCTCGCGGCGAGCTGCTGCTGCCAGCCATTCAGGACGTCGTCAAGGACGTGGAGCTTGCCGCCGGCCGGCTGGTGGTCCACCTCCTGCCCGGCCTGATGCCGGGCGAAGACGGCTAGGCAAAACGCTCATGCGCCTCGCGCTCCTGGTCAGCAGTCCGCTGCTGGCGATGCTGCTCGCATGGCAGCTTGTGGCCGCGCCGTGGCTGAATCCCAGCCAGCTCCGTTTACCGCCTCAGCAGCAAGTGCAGACGCGCCTGCCCAAGCTGGGCGTCCATACCCGCCTGACCGATGAAGTCGAGCAGCGCAAGATCCAGCGCACGCTGGAGATGGTCCGCGAGATGGGCGCCGCCTGGGACGTCGAGTACTTCCCCTGGAACTACCTCCAGCCCAACGGCCCGAACGATTGGGCTTGGTCCCACGCGGACTTGGTCGTTAACCACGCCCAGCAGCAGGGGCTGCACCTCATCGTGCGCTTCGACGGTGTGCCCGACTGGGCTCGTCCAGATCTCACCGGCCATTCGCTGCTGACGCCCCAGCATTACGCTGACTTCGCCCGCTTCGTATCCGCGTTCGCCGAACGCTATCGCGGCAAGGTAGATGCCTACGTTATCTGGAACGAGCCCAACGTGAACTACGAATGGGGCTACCGCGCGCCCGATCCCGCCGCTTACGGCGAGCTGCTGCGGGTCGTCTACCCCCGCCTGAAACAAGCGGACCCGCGGGCGCAGGTGCTGGCCGCCGCGCTGGCGCCGAATGGCGACCACAGCGACAAGGCCCTGAGTGACCTGGACTACCTCCAGCAGCTCTACGACTCCGGGGCCAAACCCTATTTCGACGGCATCGCGGCGCACGCCTACGGCTGGGAACATCCACCCGGCGAGGCGCCGGCGCCCAACGAGATCAACTTCCGCCGGGTAGAGCTGGAGCGCCAGGCCGTCGCCGGTCGACAGCGCGGTGCCGACTG
>DAIUFO010000111.1:0-10711 GCA_036844545.1 Chloroflexota bacterium | reverse complement strand
GGCAAATCCACCCTGTTTAACCGTCTCGTCGGCCAACGCCAGGCCATCGTCGAAGACATTCCCGGCACTACGCGTGACCGCATCTATGGCGACGCCGATTGGGCCGGCCGGGTGTTCACGGTGGTAGACACGGGCGGCATCGCCGTCAACGAGGCCGACAACTTCACCGCCATGATCGAGGAGCAGGCTCGCCAGGCCATGGAGGACGCCGACATCATCGTCTTCATGGTCGACGTGCGTGCCGGCATCAGCCAGGCCGACGCCGGCGTGGCCGATCACCTCCGCCGCTCCCAGAAGCCGGTCATCCTGGTGGCCAACAAGGCTGATAACCGCGAGCTGGACATGGAAGCGGTGGACTTATACCAGCTCGGGATGGGCGAGCCGCTGCCGATCTCAGCCAGCCATGGCCTGGGCATCGGCGACCTGCTGGACGAGGTGGCGCGCCACTTCCCGGCCGAGCCGGACGAGGTCGACGAGCAGCACTTCAAAGTGGCCATCGTGGGCCGTCCCAACGTCGGCAAGTCGTCGCTGCTGAACGCCATCCTGGGCCAGGAGCGGGCCATCGTCAGCGACATTCCCGGCACCACGCGCGACGCCATCGACACCTTGCTCCAATACGAAGACCAGCAACTGGTGCTCATCGACACAGCCGGCATCCGCCGCCGCGGCCGGGTGGAGCAGGGCATCGAGAAATACAGCGTCATTCGAGCGCTGCGGGCTATCGATCGCTGCGACGTGGCTTGCCTGGTGGTCGACGCCACGGAGATGCTGACCGGGCAGGACGTGCACATCGCCGGCTACGTGAACGAGGCCGTCAAAGGCATGCTGCTGGTCGTCAACAAGTGGGACCTGGTGCCCAAGACCGAGACGACCATCAAGGAGTACCAAGCCGAGATCGCGCGGCAGCTGAACTTCATGGACTGGGTGCACCCAGTGTTCGTGTCCGCGTTGACGCACCAGCGTGTCGATCGGGTGCTGCGTTCCGTCCTGCAGATCAAAACTCAGCGCGAGAAACGCGTCGGCACGGGGGAGCTCAATCAACTCGTGGCGCGGGCTATGAGCCGCCATCAGCCACCGGGCGACAAGGGCCGCCAGCTGCGCATCTACTACGCCACGCAGGCCAGTGTGAACCCGCCCACCTTCATCTTCTTCGTGAACGATCCCAAGCTGTCGCACTTCTCGTTCAAGCGCTACTTGGAGAACCAAATCCGAGAAAAGTTAGGCTATGAGGGCACTGCTATTAAGCTGGTGTTGAAAGCGCGCTCCGACTGACATGATTGCCTGGCCAGCCCTGCTGCTCATCGCGACGGCAGGCTACCTCATCGGCTCCATCCCCAACGGCTACATGATCGGTCGCCTGCTGGGCGTCGATCCACGGACCAGGGGAAGCGGCAAGATGGGAGCCACCAACGTGCTCCGCAGCATGGGCCCCAAAGCCTCCGCGGCGGTGCTGCTGTGCGACATGGCCAAGGGCGCGGTGGCCGTGGCGCTGGCCAGGCTGTTCTCCCAGGACGTCCTGTCGGCAGAGGTGGCGGCCGGCGTGGCGGCCATCGTGGGCCACGTACTACCGCTGTTCATCGGCTTCCGCGGCGGCCGCGGCGTGGCGACTGCGCTCGGCGCAATGCTGGTCATCGCACCCCTGGTGGGCGTGGTGGGCCTGGTCAGCGGGCTGGCGATCATTGCCTGCTCGAAAATGGCGTCGCTGGGCTCACTGCTGGGCGCCGGGTTGGCGCTGGCGTTCATAGCGGTGCTCGTGGCCAGCCGCATCGAGCCGCCGCTGGCGCTGGTCTACTGCAGCCTCGCCTCGCTGATCCTGGCGCTGACCCACCGCGACAACATCCAACGCTTGGTCTCTGGCACAGAGCGCAAGCTCCAGCTCTAGTCGCGCCGTGAACGTCGTCTTCGGCACGGGCTCGTGGGGCACCACGCTGGCCGTGGTGCTGGCCCGGCAGCAGACGCCGGTGACCTTGCTGGCACGCAGCCGGGATGAAGCGGATGCCCTGCGGCTGGCGGGTGAGAACCGGCGCTTCCTCGCCGGTGTGCCTTTCCCAGCGTCGCTCACGGTCTCAGCAGATCTGGCGGTGCTGGCGGATGCGGAGACGCTGACCCTCGCGGTGCCGTCCGAGGCCATGCTCGGCACGGTGAGCTGCGCGGAGCCGCGCCTCAACTCGCGAGCCGTTGTCGTGAGCGGCAGCAAGGGCCTGGTGCGGACGGACGAATCGCGGCCGCGCCGGCTGACGGAGCTCATCGCCGGCGCCTTGCCCAACCCGGTGTGTGCACTCTCCGGTCCGAACCTGGCGCGGGAAGTGGCTCGCTCGCTGCCGTCAACCACGGTTGTCGCCTCCGACGATGCCGAGGCCGCCGCCGCCATCCAACGGCTGTTCACGGATCGGGGCTTCCGGGTCTACACCTCCACAGACGTGATCGGAGTGGAGCTGGGCGGGGCGCTCAAGAACGTGGTGGCGCTGGCCGCCGGGGCTGCCGACGGCATGCAGCTGGGCGACAACGCTAAGGCGGCGCTGATCACACGCGGCCTAGCCGAGATCAGCCGCTTGGGCCGGGCGCTCGGAGCGGAGCCGCTGACGTTTGCCGGGCTGGCGGGTATGGGCGACCTGGTGGCCACCTGCGCCAGCCCTTTGAGCCGCAACCGCCGGCTGGGCGAGGCGCTGGCCACGGGCCGCGGCCTGGCCGAGGCGCAGCGCGAGGTCGGCCAGCTGGCTGAGGGTGTGCCTACGACTCGGGCCGCTGTAGAGCTGGCCCGCCAGGCCGGCGTGGAGATGCCGATCGCCCAGCAGATGTACGCCGTCCTCTTCGAAGGCAAGGATCCCCGCGACGCCGTCCTCGATCTCATGCAGCGCGAGCCCAAGGCGGAATGGTGACTCAGCTGAGGGCGTCCAGCTCCTCTCGCAGCTCACCAGCCAGCTCGCTCAACCCGTAGCTGTCCATCCGCGAGGCATGGTCATCGAGAAACAGCTCGTAGATGGGCCGCAGGCCTGCCTCAAGCAGCTCTGAAGCCGCGGAGTCGCCCGCTGAAGGCGGCGCATCGCGCCAAACCAGCGCAGCCGCCGCCAGCTCTCCCATCGCGCGGCGCTCGGTGCGAGCGAAGTGCTCGGCCGCCTCGTGGTTGCGCCCGATCTCTCCGGTGCGCGCCGTGTACATGAACCGCACCGGAAACAGGATGGTCTTGGTCAGCGGTTTTGGCCCAGCCGGCAGCAGGCTGGCTGGGTTGGCCAGCGCCGCGCGATAGGCAGCCCGGCGTACAAGCCCGAGCCCACTCTGCGCGCCGCCGACCACCAGCTCCTGGTGGCTGGGCAGTGGCAGGCCCTGCCGAACGTCTGACCCGGTCAGAAGCCGGCCGTAGCGGATGAGGTCCAAGCGATCGAGCGGCGGGAAGCGGCCCATCTCGCCGTCGCCCTCCAGCGTGGCCCTTGAGCCCCAGAACACCGACAACCGATCTGCCAGCGGCAGACTAAGCCCGTGGCCTAGGGCTGCGACTCGCTGGCCGTCGCCCTCGTCGAGCGGCGCCGACAGCACCAGGCCCAGGTCCACGTCGCTGACCAGCTGGCTGAAGCCGCCGTGCGCCAGGCTGCCGAGCGCGTAGGCCGCGAGCAGCCGTTTACCCCACGTTGCACGCGCCTGCGCGACCGCCGCGACGAGCGCGGCCTCACCCAGGGCCTCGCCTGACACCGTCCTACGCGTGGGCGACTTGGGCGGTGGTGGCCTCGATTTCCTTGGCGCGCATGACCTCTTCCTTCAGCAGCTCCCACACGTGGTAGGCCAGCTTGCCGAACTCAGGCAGCGCCTTGAGCTGGTACACCTCGCGCGGACGCGGGAACTCGACGTTGATGTCGGCCTTGATGCGCCCCGGGTGGGCAGTCATGACGATAACCCGATCGCTCAGCACCAGGGCTTCGTCGATGCTGTGGGTGATAAAGACAACCGTCTTGCGAGTCTCGTCCCAGATGCGCAGCAGCTCTTCCTGCAGCAGGATCTTGTTCTGCTCGTCGAGCGCGGCGAATGGCTCGTCCATCAGCAGCATCTCGGGGTCATTGGCGAAGGCACGGGCGATGCTGACTCGCTGCTTCATGCCGCCCGAGAGCTGGAACGGGAAGGAGTCCGCGAAGCGCGTGAGCCCCACTTTCAGGATGTACTCCTGGACGATCTGCTTGTAGACAGCCTTATCCACGCCGCGCATGCGCAGCCCGTACGAGATGTTGTCGCGCACGCTCATCCAGGGGAAGATCGACTGCTCCTGGAAGATCATGGAGTTGACCCGCTTGTTGCGATCCTCGTGAACCACGTTCAGCTCGCCGTAGCTCTGCTTCTCCAGGCCGGCGAGGATTCGCAGCAGCGTCGTTTTGCCGCAGCCGCTGGGCCCCACGATGCACAGGAATTGGCCGCGCGGGATGGACAGCGACACGTTGTCCAGCGCGACGACCGGGTCAGGCCGGCCGGGGAAGACCTTGCTTAGCCCGCGAATCTGGATTTTGTCTGGCATTGCTACCTACTCGACGGAGTTAGACGCCAAGAATACCCGAAACCGCCGTCCGCGTAGAAACATGGCCGTATCAAGCAGGCCGGCGTCGTCGTTGTGGTACTCGCCATGAGTGCTCGACCGCGTCATGTGCCACTGGTGAGCCGGCCGCGGCCCAGCGTTCCGAAAGTCGCGCCACCTTCGTGGTGGGAACGCCGCTGGGTGTTGCTGGGCAGTGTGGCGGCCTTCAGCCTGGTTGGGCTGTTGGCCCTGGGAAGCTTTCGGGTACGTCTGCGCGGCGGCAGCCCGCCGCCAGTCGCGAGTCCGCCCCCGTCGACCTTGGTGGTCGTTCCCGTCCCAACCGCGACGTGGACTCCGCAGCCCACAGCCAGCCAAACGGCTACTCAGACCACGATCCCGACCGCTGCGCCAACGGCGACCAGCACGCCGGTGCTGCTGGACGAGAGCATCGCCAAGGTGTTAGTGGAGCGCTACTACGGTTCCATCAATGCCCGCGACTTCCAAGCCGCGTATGGTTTGCTCGGCGCCCAATGGCGCCAGCGCCAGGGCTACGACGACTTCGCCGCCGGCTATCGGAGCACCCTGCGCGACACGGCGACGGTGACTGGCACCGCCTCCGCCACGAAAGACAGCGTGCACGGCTATGTGGTGGCCGTTGACCTGGACGCCCAACTGGCTGGAAGGCTCCAGCGCTATAAGGGCCTGTACTTCGTGGCACTGGAGGACAGCCAGCCGCGAATCCAGAACGGCGAGCTTACTCCGGCCTAGCGACTGGCCGCGGACAGCTCGGCCGCGAGGACTGGCAGCTTGAAGAAGCGCCGGGCATTCTCCCCGAGGGCGCCGCGCTTGTCCTCCTCCGACAGCTCGGTGCTGTGGATGGTCTCGTCGATCATCTGGCGAGCTGCCACCAGGTCCACTTCGTGCGGGTAGTCCGAGGCCCAGGCGAAGGGCGCCGGCCCCACGCGCTTGGCCAGATACGGCAGGCTGCCGTCGTTGCCTTCGCAGCCAATCAGGATGCGGCCACGTTCCAGGCAGTCGAACAAGCCGCCGTGCGCGGTGCTGCCGCGCACGGACTCGTTTCGCTCCAAGCGGTCCAGCAGCAGCACCAGCCAGGCGCAGCCGCCTTCGAAGAAGCCGACGCGCAGGCCCGGGTAGCGCTCCATCACGCCGTGCCCGATCATGGCCGCCAGGCCCTGCAGCAGTCCCAATGAATGGTGCATGCCGCCCACCGCCGCGAAGTTGGAGAAGGTATCCATACCGACGCCCAGCGCTGAGCCGCCGTGAAATCCGAGCACGCAGTCGAGGTCGGTGGCCTCCTTGTAAATCGGCCAATACAGCTCGTGGCCGAGGTGGAGCGGCAGTCCGGTCGAGGGCACCATGGCGCCGGGCAGCTTCAGCTCGGTCACAGCCCGCCGCAGCTCCTGCACGGCGGCGGTTGGGTCCTGGAACGGGATCAGGGCCATCGGGTAGAGACGGTCGCTCAAGCGGCGGTAGCGGTGATACACATAATCGTTGTAGGCGCGGCAGATGCGCACGGCATAGTCGGCCGATTGGATGAAGCCGACTGACAAGCCCTCGCTGGTGAACAGGATCGCCTGCTCCAGGCCGGCCTTGTCTACGAAGCCCAGGAAGTCCTCACCTGATCCCTTACGCTCGTCGCTGGCGGTCACGTACTCGCGGACGGGCTTATGGTCGCTGGCGGACTGTATGCGTGGCCCATGAAAGCCGTCGATGGACGGGAACGCGCCCTCGCGTTCGCGTGAAGGATTGAGGACCGCGGCCCGCAGCTCCGGATCAAGATGCTCCGCCAACTCGGAAATGGATTCAATCAAGTGTCCGTCGCAATCGATAACCGGATAGGGCCAAGCTGCCATCGCCGAACCTCCAGGAGAAATGTCTGTTTCGGAACTGATGGTACACGCCACGGTACTTACGACGTGACACAATGCCGCCAGCAGTTCCGTCGGCGGAGGTGACTTCATGAAGCTGCGATCTCTTACATTCGCCTTGGCATTCCTTCTGCCCGGTTGCGGTGGGGCACTAGCGCCGCCCAGCTCGAGCTCAGCGCCCGTCCCGAGCGTGGCCAAGCCGGCGGCCAACGGTCCTGCAAGCGCCGGACAGCCCGCCAAGATCACCGTCGCGCTCTCCAGTTTGAGCGCCACCAACATCCCATCTTGGATCGGTCAGGATGCGGGCATCTTCCGCAAGAACGCGCTCGACGCCACCTTTAAAGTGATCCCCGGCGGTTCGGTCACAACCTCGGCCTTGCTTGGCGGCGACGTCCAGATCGTGATGGGCGGAGGGTCGGAGGCCCTCGGGGCCGCCGTCGGCGGAGCCGACCTGGTCATCTTGGGAATCAGCGTGCCCACCTATACGTTCATCATCGAAGGGCCGGCCAGCGCCAAGACCTTGGCCGACCTGAAGGGCAAGACGTTTGGCGTGCCGGCGGCCGGCGGTACAGTGGACGTGGCCACGCGAGTTGCGCTCAAAAGCCAGGGCATCGATCCCGACAAGGACGTGAAGATCACGGCCTTAGGCTCGGTCCAAGCAGTCTCCGCGGCACTGATCGCCGGCGCTGTCGATGCCGCGGCGGTGAACGTTCCGGACAACCTCACGGCGGAGGCCAATGGCTTGCACCCACTGTTCAACACGGCCGCGGCGAAGCTGCCGGCCGCCAGTAACTGCATCTACACGCCGCGGTCCTATGCGTCGTCGCAGCACGACATCGTGCAGCACTACGTGGACAGCTTGGTGGAGTCGGTTGCCCGCAACACCGTCGACAAGCCGCTGGCGGTGGCCGCCATCAAGAAGAACCTGAAGGTCGACGACAAAGCTGCCGAAGCAACCTACGAGTACTACAAGAGCGGTGTCTTTCCCGCGCTCCCTTTTCCGAAGGTTGAGTACTTCGCGGACGTGAAAGCCACCTTGGGCCAAAAGAACCCCAAAGCGCTGGACTTTGACGTCAGCAAAGTCGTGGACCCCTCATTCGTGCAGAGCGCCGCCGATCACGGGCTGGACAAGAGCCGCTAGCCGGCTAGCCGCGTTCCTCGTGCGGATGGCGGATGAGGCTGTATCGAGCCCCAATCCGCACCCATGCCTCAGCCATGGCAATTCCGCAGCCTAACCCCTCCAGGACAGGTACGTCGATAGCGGCGGCATATTCCTGGGCGGGGTACTCAATCGGCGACATCGACATGCCGTGGCAGACGATGCCCTCGGCGCCGAGGGCAACCAGTCGTTTGCCCTCGCTGACGAAGCGTTCGAACAGCTCCTCGCGCCGGCTGGGCATGTCGGCGTTGGACATTTCGGCCGCGCCCCAGCCGGCGATGTATGGGTCGAAGCCGTAGGCATGCGCCTGCCGGCGCATCATCGAATGGCCGCCGGACCGGTAGCTGATCACGCCCCAGTGGTTCGCCATGGTGGTGGCGATGGCGTAGGTCGCTTGGGTTTGGCCAAGGATGGGAATCTTGCAGCGCGAGCGGGCAATCTCCACGCCGAAGTCGATCATGCCGAAAGGCACGCAAGCGTCGTAGCCCTCCGCTTCGGCCTGGATCATGCGCTCGGCAATGCGCAAGTGATTGTGGGCCAGGTCCATGGCGTTGGCCTCGCCGTGGCGACTCATGGGCGCGAAGGCCGACCGTTCCGCGGGGAAGCCGACGGCTACCTCGGTGGACGCCGTGCCGTACGACAGCACCCTATCGATCCGGCGCTGCTCTGCCTCGGCCGGGTAGACGCCCTTGGCGGTTGGCAGCACTACCAGAATTCGCATGCTTGCCGGCAGTATCTCACAGGCAAGTTGCCTGTAACCTGTCGAGCATGTGGAGGTCGACCCAACCCTCAGCAACGACAGCGACACCTTCCCGTGCGGCATCACCCTGACGCCGCGGACAACGTACACTGTCCGCGGTAACGCCGCAATGGGAGCAATGCCGCTGTTTGATCACCGCTGCCACGACTGTGGCAGCGTCACGGGTTGTTCGCGCGAGGAGCCGCCGCCGAACGACAGTCTGTGCCGTGCGGCCGCCGCGGCTCGCTCGAGACTGTGCGCCTGGTTTGCGCTTCCTGGAGGAGATCCATGGCTGATTTCAAGCTCATTTCTGCCGACAGCCACCTCAATGAGCCGGCCGCGGCCCCAGCCGGTAGGAAGCGCCTCCCGGAGCTCCGAAAACTTCTTTCGATTCATCGCGGCAATCCTTCTCGCGTCCGTGCTTCGACGATGCTCGTCGTAGCACGGCCTTTATCGAGCGAACGATCCGGCGAGGGCCCGCTCCACAGCTTGGGGGTCGCGTTCGATCACTATTCCCGCCTTTCTCGATTTGATGATGCGCGCCAAACACTAATAATCCGCCGTCGGTTCCCGCGTGGCGTCCAGACCACCGTTAGAACGATGCCCTGAAATTCTCCAATCACGACAAATCGACGTTCGCCGTAGTCCTGGCGCAGGTTCTCACGCTCGAGCTACACCCCAGCAAATATCCGCGCGGCCACGTCGAACCCGAAACCGCGTTCGGCCAAGGTGTCGCGGCTGTCATCCCACTCAAACTCAGTCTCACCATTCACCGCACCGCCCTACGCCATAGGATACTACGGCAGTGCGGTAGGAAGCGGCTCCGCGTCGGTCGGACAACACAAGGCCGTTTTCGGCCGGTTGAGCCAGTTTTCAGGGAGACGCTCGGGGAATTCGGCGCCGCCACCGTGATTCCGGACCGTCTTCCTGGCGTCGATACGGGCCGAATAGCAAGCGCGAAGTGGACCCGGGAGCCTCTCCGCCCTAGGAGATGGTCCACTCGTAGCGTTGGCGTTCGATGGCGTCGTGCCGCCGATACTGAGCGTGAAAACGAAGAAAACCGGCCCGTTCGGGCCGGTTAACCTTTACGTTAGAGCGGAAGACGAGATTCGAATTCGCGACCTTCTCCTTGGCAAGGAGACAATCGCGAACGGGGGTTTTGACCCGGATCCGGCTAGATCCCGCTACCTGGGAGTAGGTCGGGGAGCTTCCAGGCAGTCTAGGGCGATTTTAGCCGTTATTTGTCTCCCGGACAACCGGTTGCCCGGCGGACAACCCCCCTTTTTACGAGTCGCGGAGAGCTTCGTCCTTCACCGCAACGTCGATGAGCACCACTTCCTCCGGGAAAACGGCGCGAAGCTCGAGCTGTCCGCCAAGGGCGGCGACATGCCCCTGCAGCGCAGACACATAGAGATCGCCGCCGTTTTCGAGCCGTGAGACATTCACCGTAGGGGTTTCGTCCACCTGCACCCGGCCGTGCTTACGCGCTTCGCGCAGCTCTCCCAAGCGCACGGCGTCGAAGGTGGCCCGCCGTACCGACTGATAGCGCTCGTTTCGCACGGGATCGGCCAGCAGCTGATCCCGCAACGTGGACCATTTCTTGTGTCCGCTCATAAGACCGATGCCTCCGTTTTCAGCGCTTCGAGGATGCTGGTGATGGACGGGCCTTATGAGGCGCCCGATCCGGCGAGAGCGCGCTCCACGGCTTGGGGATCGCTTTCGATGACCTGCAGCAGTACCCGGGCAGGCCCTTCCGGCACGCGGCGCTGCTGCTCCCAATCCTGAACGGTTCGCAGCGACAGATGGAAGCGCTCGGCAAATCCCTCCTGTGACAGGCCCAGCCGCTCGCGAAGAGCGCGCACGTCTGGTCCTGGAACGACCAAACGTGGTGGACCAAGCTTCGAATCGTCAATGCCGTCTTCGCGTTTCCAGCGCTCGATGTCCTCTTCCGTGGTCGCATTCACTTTGTCCATGTCAATGCGAGGTTTCGCCTTGAGGATCTCCTCCATTGACCGCCTCACGATAGTCACGATATTCCCGCCTTTCTCGGTTCGATGCCAGCCACGCGCTGATAATGCGCCTTCGATTCCCGCGTGGCGTCCAGATCACCGTCAGAACGATGCCCTGAAATTCTCCAGTCACGACAAATCGACGTTCACCATAGTCCTGGCGCAGATCCTCGCGCTCGAGGTACACCCCGGCAAATATCCGCGCGGCCGCGTCGAACCTGAAACCGCGTTCCGCCAAGGTGGCGCGGCTCTTGTTGTCATCCCACTCAAACTCAGCCTCCCATTCACTGCACCGCCCTACGCATAGGATACTACGGCAGTGCGGGAGGAAGCGTCTCCGCGCGGACGGCTCCCCTTCTATAAATAAAGGGTGCGGCTCTTTTAGAGGGACTTGCGAAAGGCGTTTGTTCTCTTCTAAAT
>DAIUFO010000110.1:0-10913 GCA_036844545.1 Chloroflexota bacterium | reverse complement strand
CAACGGCGGGGGCCGCTGGCTGCGCTTGCAGGACCGCGGATGCCGCTGGCGACGCTGCCGCGCCGGGCGGCAACGGAGCCTGAGCCCCAGGCTTGGCCGCCGCCGCGGGCCTCGCGACGGCTGGCGCGCCGGAGCTTGGGCTCGCGACAACGGGAGCGGCCGTGCCCGCGGGCGCCGCCGCTTTGGCGGGGGCCGCGGCTGCCAGAGGGGACGAGGCGGTTGCGGAAGAGGTCCCTAGGCTGGACGCGGCGGTGGGAACGGACTGGCGGGGCAGGCCTTGCAGGAACAGCGACATGCCTACGGCCAGGAAGGCCAGCGCAGCGGCGATGGATGTGGCAGCTCGAACGAAGCCGCTGAAGGCGCCGCTGAGCGCCGCGGGGCGAACAGCGCGAGGCCCCAGCACGAACGCGCGCGGCGGCTCGCGCCGCGGCAGCTGCGCCAGCAAACCCTTCAGGGCACGCAGATCGGCCAGCTCGGCGCGACAGAGGTCGCATTCCCCCAGGTGGGCCTCGACGGCGCGGCGCTCCGGCAGCGACGTTTGGCCGTCCACGTAAGGGGAGAGCAGCTCCGAAAGGTGATCCAGTGTGTTTACTCCCCTTCCTTACGACGAAACTCCGGCCCCAGCAGTTCCCGCAGGCGTGCCCGAGCGCGGCTGAGACGCGACTTTACCGTGCCGAGGTTGACCCCCATAGCCTGGGAGGCCTCGTCGTAATCCAGCCCCTGCACGTCGATCAACAGCACGCACAAGCGCTGCTCGGGTGGAAGCTGAGCGATGGCCTGTTCCAGGATGGCCACCGTCTCGGCGCTCAGCACAACGTGCTCCGGCAGCGGTTCGGGGTCCACAACGGGCGCGTCGTCCTCCAAGACGTCGGCTGGGCGCCGCTGGCGCTGACGCAGCTGGTCGTAGCACTGGTTCGACGCGATGCGCAGCAGCCAGCCGCGAAACGCGCCGCCACGGAAGCTCTTGAGAGAGCGGTACGCGGCGAAGAACGTCTCCTGCGCCGCATCTTCGGCCGAGGCTTCGCCAACCATCCGAAGGCAGACGTTGTAGACCGTGGTCTGGTAGCGCTCGACGAGCTGATTGAAGGCGGCGAGGTCCCCGGCCTGAGCAGTCGCAACCAGGTCGGAGTCGTCAGGCGTCAGTCGTCAGCAGCCAGCGGCACAGCATTGGGAACTAAACGGCGAGTCTTGCCGTCGTTAGGGTATCAGCGCTAAGAACAGGAGCTCATCGTCATGAAGTCCAAACGTCTCGTTATCGCTTCCCTACTGCTTGTGGCCGTCGCCGCGCTCGCTTCCTGCGGCGTAGGCAAGCAGATCGCCGTTCCCAGTCCGGCGCCGGCCAGTCCCGCGGCCGGTGTTGTCTCGCAGACGCGAGCTGTCGGAGCACCGGCACAGGCAGGCGCGGCGCCGGCACAGGTCGCCGCGGACTCGACGCCAAACCGGCCGCAATTCCAGGGCGCCGCCCCGCTTCAAGCGCTGCCGCCGGTGAACCGCATGGTCATCAAGAACGGCAGCCTCAGCGTCTCGGTCGACGATCCCGAAGCGAGCCTGGGGCAGGTAGACCAGCTGGTCAAGGCGGAACAAGGCACCATCACCAGCCAGACCATCCGCACCCAGGACGACAAGACATTCGTAAACATGGTCATCCAGGTGCCTCCGGACAACTTCGAAGAGACGCTGGCCAAGCTGCGCGACCTACGCGCCCGAGGCACGCGGGTGCTCAACGACACCGTCAGCGGCCAAGACGTCACCGAGCAGTACGTCGATCTCGAGGCCCAATACCGCAACCTGCAGGCGACGCGCGACGCCTATCAGAAGCTGCTCGACAAGGTCACCGCCGTTTCTGACATCATCAGCCTGACCCGCGAGGTGGCCAACATCCAGACGCAGATGGACCAGATCAAGGGCCGGCAGAACCTTCTGGCCCAAAAGTCGGCGATCTCGACCATCAACCTCAGTTTGTCACCTGTCGGCGCCAGCCCGCTGCCCAATCCCAGGCCGCTGCCAAAGCCCGTGCAGGCCGCACAGGATGCCTGGCAGGCGCTGCTGGCCGGCCTGCAAGGTTTCGCCGTGGTCCTGATCTGGATGGGCATCCTGCTGCCTATCCCGGCCATCGCCCTGGCGCTGGGCTGGGTCGTCTACCGGCGGGCAACCCGCAACCAGGCGCGGCCCTACCCGCCCGAAGGAACGAGGAACTGATCGACGCCTGGCAGAGCCCGCAGCTTCTGCAGCAGGTCTTCAGACGCGAGCAAGGGTCCTAAACCGTAGGCAAACACCGTCCCGAAGCGGGATGCGTCGGCGGCCACGGCAAGCCGCAAAGATAGGGCGCAGCTGGCCTGGACCGTGGGGCTCAGCTCATCGAGGGGGTGTGAGGCGCCGGCTCGAGAGAGAGCGGGCGCCTCTCCCCATGTCCAGCTGAGCGCCACGCCTGGCTCGTCCAAGAGGAACTTCAAGTAGCCACTCGCGGCTTCGGCGACGTCGCGACGAATGCGCTGGCCGAGGGCCACTTCGGCCTCCTGGATGGTCGCGCGAGCGGAATGGAGGAGGGCATCAGCCCGAGCTCTTGTCTGGAGCTCGGCCTGACGCTTGCGCAGGTTTGCCCGGTTCTCCTCGGCGGCGGCGTATTCCTCGGCAGCAACTTGAAAGCGATCCTTCCAATCGTTGGCCCGAATCTCGACTTCCTGGACCTGCAACCGCAGCCCCGCGGTTCGCAGCGGTGCGTCTTCAACAGTACTCAGCACGGCGAGGAGCGCGGTCTCTCGAGCTTCGGCTTGCTCTTGCAGCCGGCGTTGGGCCTCGAGGTTGGCTATGACCGCGTCGAGCTCGGGCTCGGCATTGGACGCCAGCTCGGCGATGGCTTGCTGCGCCAAATAGGTGCAATAGCCTTCGTGGGCGTCCTCCCGGCGGTGCTCTTGCGCTGCGAGCTGGGCCTGGACCTCGGCCAGCGCGGCCAAACGCTGCTCCAGGCTCTTTTGTCGCTGCTCGCCATCGGCCAGCTCGCGCTGCACCTGCCGAAGCTCGGCCTCCGCTCCCTCCTTGCCGGCAGCAGAACGGAGCAAAGCCTGCCGCTCCGCTTTCGGATCCTTCAACGCCGCCAGGTCCTGGCGAAGGACACTCAACCGGGCCGGTGCGCCACTGCACTCCCGCTGCTCCTTGATCTGCGCCTCGGTGAGCTTCTTGATCTGGTCGAAGTGTTCGCTGAGGTGCTTACGATGCTGCTTCAGCGCTGCGATCGCGCCCAGCTTCAATTCGACTTGGCGGGCCGCGGCGAGCTCCTGTTCCAACTGGTGCACGCCGGCACGCAGCTGGTTCTGACGCATCGGGGCAGCAGCCAGATCACGGGTCTGGCCCTGCCAATCCCGCAATTGCCTCTCCAGCGCCTCGATCTGGTGGTCGATGGCCTCCCGTAAATGGCCCGCCATGCCGCGTTCTTCGCCGGCCGTGGCAGCGCCGCCGCCAACTTTAACGGCCAGCCGCTCGGTGACCGACGAAACCTTCCGCAGCTCGTCGAGATGGCCGCCGATGGAGCGGGCCGCCACCTCCAAGAAGCGCATGTGGTCCACCTGCTTGCTCGCCTCCCGAGCCAGCCGCTGCTGCTCCTCCAGCTCACCCTGAAGCTTCTTGACACGCACCGCCTGGGGCGCGAGCTGCTCGACCTCAGCCTGCTGCCGATCGATCTCAGCCAGCAACACTTCCACGCGTTTGCCTTCCTGCAACGTCTGCTGCAGGCTGCGATTCACCAGATCCAGGCGGATGGCCTGTTCTTGACCAGCGCCAAGCTGCTGGTCCAATTGCTGCTGCTGGTGCACCCGCTCGCTCAGGCCGGCAGCCGCGGTCTCCGCGGCATGGATGGCCGCCAGCTGCCGCTCCAGCAGCGGCTGCTCCCTCCGAAGGGCGATAACGTTGGTGGCCGCGCCGCTGAGCTCGGCCCTCAGCGGCTCGATCCCGGCCAGCGCAGCGGTGCTCTTGGATATCTCGACCGATGCGTCCTGGTAGGCCTGCCAGCCGGGCTGATGTTCCTGCGCGCTGCGAACGGCTCGCTCGTGAACGGCTTGCCAGTGGCGCCAGCGCTCGGCCTGAGCCTCGAGCCCAGCCAAGGCCAACCGACGGGCCTGCACGTCGCGCTGCAGCTCCGCCACTTCCAACCGCGGCCCGTGCAGCCGCTCTAGAGCCGCCTCGGCTTCGCCCAGCTCGAGGCGCAATTTACCGAGAGCTTCGGCGGACGCCAAGGAACCCTGCCGCGTCGTTTCGAACCTCTGCCGGAAATGGTCGAACAGCCGGTCTTGTCCCTCGATCAGCCCGGCGGCCCTCTCCGCGGCGTGAGCCTCGGCCCGTGCGCCGGCCGCGACCGAATCCAGCCAGTGGGCGCCCGTCCGGTAACGCTCAGTCCGCAGCAGAGCGGCAGTCTTGCGCTCGCCCGGGCCAGGCTCTTCCAGGAGCCAGGCAATCGTTGCAGGCAGCGAGAAGCAGATGACGTCCCGAAAGAGCCGCGGCGGTGGCGCCTCCTCGGCAATGTTCACGTTCTCGCGCAGCCAGTGCGGGACATCCACCGGCCCAGCCGCCGCCAACCAGCCGGTTTCGCTGTCTACCACCTGCCAGTGATCGGGCACCTCGAGCGCTCGCCGCACGGCGTAGCGCCGACCATCCAGCGACGCGGCGATCTGAATTTCGACCTGGCCAGCGCCCGGCAGCAGGTGTGATGGCGTGTCGAATAGGCCCCAACCGACGGCTGCCGGCACGAGCGTGTGCTCCCTTCTCAGGAGCATGAAGCCGCCGGACAACGCCACCGGCGGAACGTCGGGCGTAGCCACGCTAAGCAGCATGCTCGTCCTCCGGACCGCGCGCTGCCGCTTCCATCAGCCGAGACCGAAGCTCCACGGCATCCGCGGCGCCCCACATCGACTGGGTCACCAGCCGCAGCACGTCGCGCCTCGAAGTGCGCTCCACTTCACTCCCGCTCCCGGCGTTCACCAGTTCGTCAAAGATGCTCTCCTCGAGCAGCCGCCGGCTCGGTCGAGGAGGTGACGGGGCCGGGCGGGACACGGCCAGGGCCGATGGGTACGCTACATACCGGGCGTGGTGCTTGGGCTGAACGGCGGTATCGACCGAAACGTGATAGAAGCCGTTAGGGCCGGGGTTGTAGACCCACGCTTCGGCCTCGTAACTCGAGTCACAGCCGCCCAGGGCGACGTAGTCTACGTGGCGGCGCAGCATGAGCACGTCGCTGTAGGACAACTTCGGGCCAAATGCGTCGCTGAAGTGCTCGAGCGCGCCGTGCAGCAGGATGACGCGGAAGTCCATCTCACGGTTGTCCAGGCCAGCCACCGATTTGGCCATGGCCTGGACCAGGGGGCTGGTCATGGAGCCGTAATAGGGCAGGCCAAACACGCGGCAGCGGCCCAGATCGACATAGCTGCCGCTGCCCTCGCGCCGCTCCCAGCGCCGGAGCGCCATCTGACCGTCGCCAAGCCCAACCTCCAGCGAGGCGAGCAAGTTTTCCTGCGACAGCATCTCGTACCAGGTCATGACGCCCGGCTGATGGCGGGCATCGCGCTGGCCCCGGATCGCTATGGCGCTGACGTTTTTCTCGGCCAGCCGTTCCAGCCCCCGCAGCACGACCTGCAGCGCATCCGGATCGAGATCCGCACCCTCAAACAGGTTGCCGCTGAAGACGACGAACGCGGCGCGCTGGTCCAAGGCATAGTCGATGGCGAAGCGGAACTGCTTCGCTACCTGCACGAAGACCGTCGGATCGGCTGGGTCGCGGAAGCCCAAACGGGTGTCGGCCAGGTGGAGAAAGCTGGTGCGCACTACAGTAACAGGGTACAAGGAATGGTAGCGAGAAGCTGGAAATTGGAGGCTGGACCCAGCCCCGGCCCCGCGGCGAAACGGTCCCGCTATCCTTCGGCCGAATGGACCAGCCCGTTGAGACAAGCCGCCCGTCCGGTGTCCGCTTCGCCATCTTCGCGGCGGTTGCGGCAGCTCTGGTGCTGGCGCTCGGGGTAGGCGCCAAGCTGGCCCATACGGCCACCATTCCCAACGGCGGCTTGCCAGTGTCGAACAGCAAGAGCCTGGCAAACCTCGCCGCTTACGAACGGCAAGTGGACATCACCAAACGCTACCTCCTGGCCTTGACCGGCCTCGACTACGCGGCGGCGTACGACCTTCTGGCGCCATCGGTCCGAGCCGGGCTGCCGCGGGCGCAGTTCGAGGCGGACCGGCGTGCCGAAGGCGTGCTCGGCCAGCCGGTAGTGTGGGCAGACGATCCTACCAGCACGCGCGCCGAGTACGTGCTGGGCAAACCCGACGGCAGCAGCGACACACGCCGGCATCGTTTCCTGCTGAAACTGGAGGATGGCCGCTGGTGGCTGGATCGCGAAACGCCGATCGACGCCAGCCTGCCGCCCGCGCCCAACCTGAGCGCAGCCATGAACCGGTTCGTGCTGCAGCGCGCCGGCAGTATCTGGGTCAACAGCGTGGAGCTGCTGCGGCAGGAGGGCTTCGAGGGCGGACAACTGCTGCTGTTCAGCTACATCGAGCCGCGGCCACCCGGCATCCTCACGGCGGAGCGCCTAGCGGTCCTGAGCTGGTACGTGAATGAAGGTGACGGCTGGCACTTCCGGGGCGGTGGCAGCACCGGCCTGCCAGCGGGCATGAGCACGGCGGATGTGTCGCTGGGCTTCACCGCGTTCGGACCGGACCAGCAGTACACGGCCTACTACGGGGTCGTCGAGAACACCAACGCGGTGAGCCTGGCGTTCGAGGAGCCCAACGGAGCCCGCCACAGCCAAAACGTCAAGGGCCAGCGGACGGTGCTGTTCCTGAACGAGCGCAACCCGTTCGAACAACTCCCTTTCCGCCAGCCCTTCAACTCCATCAGCGTGAAAGACGTCTACGGCAACCGGCTCCGGACCAACCCGGAGTCGCCGCCCTCTCCCTAGCCTCTCCCAGAGGGGGGCTTTGTCCAAGAAGGCTGATTTGTCCATTTAGTGGTGCGCCGCGCACCGCTGCTCACGCTGTTTGTCCATAAAGTAGTCTCCGCTCCTGATCTAGCCTGCGTATCTGCTCCTTCGGGATGAGTGTTACGTTGCCCACGCGTTCGCCTGTCAACTTCCGGCTGTTCACCAAACGCTGTATTGTCAGGCGGTTGACGTGCAGCCATGCAGCCGCCTGACCTGTTGTCAGCCAAGTTTCTTCTAGTCGTTGTTGTGGCATAATTGTCCCTACAGTCGTTGGTTGGCAATCGTTGTAGCAATCGCTACACTCAGAACATCGGAGGTATGCAGAGAATGACCGACCACCAAGCACAAGTCCGCGCAGTGATGGAGTTGGCGCTGAGCGGGGCGAGCAAGGACAAAATCCGAAATGCGGCAGTCGCCGTCAAACAGGCACTCAACGAAGAGGTGGCCGCCCTGTGGCGTACGGCTACTCTGGTGGACAGCCTCGTCGCCATGTATGTCAACGACCCGAGCTGGCCGCTGGGCTTCTTGCCGGCGCCACCTGCCGCCCCTGTCGCAGGACCCCAACAACTCAGGCAGCCCAATCGGACGCAGCGCATCCTTGAAGTCGCCCGCAAGATGGCGGAGAGCGGGGATGGCACAGTCAGCGGCAAGGCGGTTGCCGAGCAACTTCGGAACGAGGGGGATCAAACGCCGATTCGGAACCTGGCCGTGAGTGCGGGCAACCTCATGGCCCGCTCCAATGAATGGGAGACGGTCAAGCCGGGCGTTTACCGACTCGTGCAGCGGAAAGACGTCGCGATTTAGGAAATCTGGACAGGGAAGTCCCGCTGTATCAGAGCGGGACTTCCCATTACTGGCGGGCAGTTCAACGGTAGAACAGTGCCCTGTCGAGGTTCGTGTTGCAGGTTCGAATCCTGCCCCGCCAGCGAGTCCCTTTCGGGACTGTTGCGGTGACTCGGTGTTGGTAGCACCGGGCCGCCAGCTGAACGCAGGAGTAAGCCCTTGTCCAGCCAAAGAATTATAACGGAACCAGCACGACGACCACGAATGGATAGAGTGCTCTTCTTGGACAAAGCCCCCCAGAGGGAGAGGGCACCGTCGGCTAGAGCTTGCGGACGACGTCCAGGATGTCTTCGTCGTTCGGCAGCGAGCCGCCCTCGGACGCCCACTTGTAGCGGATCGTCCCATCGCGGTCGATGACGAACAGGGTGCGCTTCGCGACACCCTTCATGCCGTTGCCCAGCGCCTCGTTGAGGGAATCGTACTGGCCGGAGATCTCGCGGTTGAAGTCGCTGATCAGGTTCCAACCGAAGTTGGTGGCCTTGTCGAATTGATCCAGCGTGAACGGCGAATCGACGCTACAGCCGATGACCTCCGCGTCCAGGCGCTTGAACTCGTCGGCGTCTAACCCAAACTGGGTCAGCTCTCGCGTTCAGCCAGGTGTGAAGGCCAGTGGGAAGAAGGCGAGGACGACGGCTTTGTGGCCCTTCCAACGGTCGCTGAGGGTGACCTTGTCGCCCACCTTCTCGCCGCCTCGGGTCGACCAGGTCGTGAAATCGGGGGCTTTGTCGCCCACGTTCAATGGCATAGCAATTCCTCGCTAGAGATTTTGGTCAGGGCTCAATCATACGCGGGCAAGGCGGACGGCTTTGAAGATGTTGGGGTAGGCGCCGCAGCGACATAGGTTGCCGGCCAGGTACTCGCGCACCTGTTCGTCGGTCGGATCGGGATTCTCCATGAGCAGCGCGTGGACGGTAAGCACCATGCCAGGCGTGCAGTAGCCGCATTGGAAGCCAGCGGCGTCGAGGAAGGCTTGCTGGACCGGAGAAGGATCGTGCTCGCTGCCGAGACCCTCGCTGGTCAGCACCTCGCGGCCTGCTAAGCGAGCGGTGAAGAGGAGGCAGGAGCTCGCCGGCTGGCCGTCGAGCAGTACTGTGCAGGCGCCACAGGCTCCGACGCCGCAGCCCTCGCGGACGCTGAACAGGGCGAAGCGCTCACGCAGGGTATCAAGCAGCAGCTCATGGTCGGGCACATCCAGCTCGTGCGATTGGCCATTGATCCGGATGGTGGTCACTGGAGGCCTGCCACGATCTTTTCGGGCGTGATCGGCAGATGAGTGAACTTCACGCCGGTGGCGTCGAGAATGGCGTTCGAGAGGGCCGGGGCAATGGCCAGGATGCCCGTCTCGCCGATGCCGATGGCGCCATAGGGGCCGCTGGGGTGCGGCATCTCGACGATGACCGGCACGAATTCGATCGGGACATCGAGCGAGGACGGCAGCTGGTATTCCAGCATGGTGGCGTTGAGCGGACGGCCATCTTCGAAGGGCAGTTCCTCGAACAGGGCCGTGCCCAGGCCGTGGATCGCGGCTCCGAGCAACTGCTGCTCGCAGCGGCCGCGACTGATGGCTCGACCCACGTCGGCCACGACCACCAGCTTCTCCACTGTCACGCGGCCGGTCCAGGTGTCCACCAGCACCTGCGCGGCGGCGGCGCCAGGGAACCAGTGCTCGGTGATCTTGTCGGAGTGGCCGGTGGAGCGGTCGATCCGGCCGGTGCTGGTTTGGAATACGCCCTGGCCGACCATGCTGGTGCCCCAGCTGCCGAAGCGGGCCAGGAAAATCTCCGGGATGGCCATGCCGCGGTCCGTGCCGCGCACAGAAGCGCGCCCGTGGCGCAGCTCCAGGTCGTCGACGGCTACCTCCAGTCGCTCAGCAGCGGCAGCCAGCAGCTGCTGACGGACCTCGCCCGCCGCCAGCTTGACGGCATTGCCCATGTGATACGTGGAGCGGCTGCCGGCGGTGATGGTGTCGTAGGGGGTGATGTCGGTATCGGGCTGGACGATGCGCACGGCTCGGGGATCGATGCCGAGCGTCTCGGCGGCGATCTGCGCCAGGGTCATGTCGCTGCCCTGGCCCATCTCAACGGTGCTGGTCAAGATGGTGGTGCTGCCGTCGGAGCTCATCTGCAGGATCGCGGTGGAAGTCGAAGGCGTGAGCACTGCCTTGGCAGCGCTGGCATAGCCTACGCCACGGCGATGGCGGCCCTCCACCCCCGCCCCAGGCGCCCTCACCCCAGCCCTCTCCCGCCGCGGCGGGAGAGGGCTGGGGGGAGGGAGATGGTGGGCGGCTGCTTGCAGGCATTCCTTGAAGCCGGCTGCGACCATGCTGGAGCCGGTCGGGTGCTCATCCCCGGCTTGGAGGAGGTGGCGGAGGCGGTATTCGACCGGGTCCTGGCCGAGGGCGCGAGCTACACGCTCGATGTGGACCTCGTGGGTGAGCACCGCTTGCGGCACGCCGAAGCCTCGCAGCGGGCCGGCTGACGGCTTATTGGTGTAGACGCAGTACGAGTCCAGCCGGACGTTGGGCAGCTTGTAGGGGCCGATGGCGGTCATGCCCGACTTGGAGGCGATGCGCGGCCCAATGTCAGCATAGGCGCCGGTGTCGTAATACATCTCGACTGCCACGGCGGTGAGGTTGCCTTCGGCGTCAACAGCCGAGCGGATACGTGAGTAGGAGCCGTGGCGGGTGGTGATCAGGAACTCCTCCTCGCGGGTGAGGACCATCTTGATCGGCCGGCGCAGCTTCCAGGCGAGCAGCGCCACCACCGGCTCGATCTTGTCGTACATCTTGGCGCCGTAGCCGCCGCCCAGGTAGGGCACCCGAACACGGACGCGGTTCAACGGCAGGCGCAGCATCTCCGCGATCTCCTGCCGCACGAAGGACGGCGTCTGCGTAGCAGCCCACATCTCCAGCACGTCGCCCTCCACCCAGGCCAGCGCGGCATGAGTTTCCAGCGGCACGTGCTGCGTGAACGGCACCGAGCAATCGTCCTCGAAGGTTTGCGCGGCCTGGGCAAAGGCCTGGTCGACGTCGCCGGTTTCGAGGTGATAGTGGTAGCAGACGTTGGTATTGGCCTTGCCGCCCAGGTGCGCCAGGTCGGCGAAGACTTT
>DAIUFO010000109.1:2173-10913 GCA_036844545.1 Chloroflexota bacterium | reverse complement strand
GTGTTCGGCATGGCCGAGGGCTTGCTCATGTACAGCCGGCTGGAGGACTCCCGCGAGGCGCGCATCGAAACCGTCGGCCGGCCGGTCTGCCCCGACGACGAGGTGCTGCTGGTGGACGACGACGGCCGCGAGGTAGCGGTGGACGAGCTGGGCGAGCTGTGGGTTCGCGGTCCCTACACCCTGCGCGGCTATTACCGCGCGCCGGAGCACAACGCCCGGACATTTACGGCGGACGGCTTCTACAAATCAGGCGACGTGCTGCGCAAGCGGGCCGACGGCAACTACATCGTGGAGGGCCGCAAGAAGGACGTCGTGAACCGCGGCGGCGAGAAGATCAGCGCCGAAGAGGTGGAGAACCTGCTGCTGATGCACCCCGCCATCCACAACGTGGCCTGCGTGCCCATGCCCGATCGTGTGCTGGGCGAGAAGATGTGCGCCTTTGCCATCCTGCGAGCCGGCCAGTCCATCACGCTGGCGGAGATGACCGCCTTCCTGAACGAGCATGGCCTGGCCCGCTACAAGCACCCCGAGCGGTTGGAGATTATCCCCGAGCTGCCCATCTCCGGCTTCGGCAAAGTCCAGAAGAACGTCCTGACGGCACAAATCACGGAGAAATTGCGAGCCCAAGACTCGCCGTCCGCGTAGGACCATGCCCGACTTGGACGTCGCCAGCTTGCGGTCGCGGCTGTCGGGCTATGAGTGGCGCGAGATCCTGTCGTGCCTGCGGTTTGCGCCGCGCTGGCCCGACAAGTCCACCAACCCGCTGTATTGGCAGGACGCCTGGCGGAAACGGAACCCTCGCTCTGGCGCCGTGATGCTGCTGTTCGTGCCGCGCCCCGAAGGGTTGCACGTGCTGCTGACCGAACGCCACGCGGACCTGAAGGACCATGCCGGCGAGCTGTCCCTGCCGGGCGGCCGCGTCGAGCCGGACGACGCCAGCCTGCAGGCGGCGGCGCTGCGCGAAACAACCGAGGAGGTTGGCCTGCCCCACGACGCCGTCGAGGTGTGGGGCCGGCTGGACGGCGTGTACGTGCCGCCCAGCAACTTCCTGGTGTCGCCGTTCACCGGCTTGGTGCTCGATCCGAGTGCCATCAACGCTCACGCGGCCGAAGTCAACGCCATTGTGGAAGTGCCGCTGCCAAGGCTGTTCGAGGCTCAAGCGGTCGGCCGTATGAAGGACCACATGGACCGCGACATCGATTACTACGGCTGGCAGGAGCACCGCGTCTGGGGCGCCACCGCGCGCATCCTCAACAACCTGTGCGAGGCCCTAGGCCAGCCCTGCGAGCCCTCGCACCTGCGGTAGCCGCTAGATCACATCGCCAATCGCCCGGCGCACTCCGAGGACGACCTGGTCGAGCAGCGCGTCGGGCACCGGCCGGCCATAAGGCCCTTCCACGACGAGCCTCTTATCGACGGCAGAAACATTGTCGCAAAAGAGGACGCTATCGTGGGGCAGGCCGCCAACCCCTCGAGCGATCGGGAGATGCATCAGATCCGGAGTACCTCTCGAGAAGATCGGGACGGCGATCACGGTGTTACCCCATCGGTTCTGGCGGTCGTGGGAGATCACGAGAACGGGCCGAGGCTGGTGTGGGTCTCGCGGTTGGGCCGGCAAGAACCCACTCCAAATCTCGCCACGCCGAGGGAAGTCCTGCTCGATCACTCCGATCGGTCGGAGAAGTCCGCCAGCGGAACGCCGTCTCGCTCCATTTGCTTGTCCATTTCGTCCCAACGCCGTAGGTTCGCCTCTGATATCCCACGTTGCAGCCAGAGCCAGTCTTCCCATTCCTTAGGGTCGACGACTTCCATGTTGCGGCGAATGCCTTCGCCGATGGCTTCGTCGAGCCATTTGGCGTACCACAGCTTTACACCCTCGTTGACAACCGAGCTCAGATC
The DNA here is from genome assembly GCA_036844545.1 of Chloroflexota bacterium. GTDB lineage: Bacteria > Chloroflexota > JAJPGV01 > JAJPGV01 > JAJPGV01 > DATGVV01. Next base: position 9,014 of record DAIUFO010000109.1, on the reverse strand, counting down.
GCGCTCCGGATGCTCGGACAGATAGGTCCGGATGCGATCGAGGAGCCAGGGCTCGATGGTTGCGCTGATCTTCGGTTTTCGCCGGTGTGGGGGCTTTCGGAGCGCCGCAACTGCCATGGCCCACATTCTAGCGTACACCGTGTCCGACACACGGCCTGAGCGTACACTTAATGAAACATGCAGGCCACCAAGACGGACTGGGCGGAGCTCGAGGCGCGCTATTACATGCGGACCTTCAGCCGGCTGCCCGTGGTGTTCGAGCGGGGCGAGGGCTGCTATCTGTACGACGATGCGGGCAAGGCCTACCTGGACATGGTGGGCGGCATCGCCGTCAATATCTTGGGGCATGCGCACCCGGTGCTGGTGGAGGCGATCACCAAGCAGGCGCAGAAGCTCATCCACACCTCCAGCCTGTACTACTCCGAGCCGCAGTGCGAGCTGGCGGAGTGGCTGATCGAGCGGTCGCCGGCGGACCGCGTCTTCTTCGCCAACAGCGGCGCCGAGGCCAACGAAGGCGCCATTAAGCTGGCCCGCAAATACGGGCGAACGCGGCGCAACGGCGCCTACGAAGTCATCAGCATCGACCATTCCTTCCACGGCCGATCACGGTGAAGCTCCAGGCCGAAACCTAGGGATGTCCGGCCTGTACAGTCTCGCCGAACACTGCATTGAGGCTCTTCACCCAATTCGATCTTGAAACTGCGTCCGTCTGCTATACAAGACCCATATCCTTCGCATCCGTGAAAATGCTTCCCAGCGATCTGCCTGGCTTCGGCTTCCGCAGAGTCCAGAAAAACCTCCACACGGCACGCGTGGCGGACACGCCAAAGGTCGAGCGATGAGCCCCGCGGCCTTAGACGCTAATGCCGGTCGGCTCAACCTCCGGCCCGCCATTTGCCGCGCGGCTCGTCCGCGATGTTCCAGCCGAGCGCGCGGCACCCTGGGCTGTACTCGCCCTCGCGCTGTTCCTGCGCCTGTGGCACATCGATCTGACCCGCTTCTCCAATGAGGCTGTTTGGCTGCTCCAGGCGACCAATGACTTCATCAAGACCGGACACATTCCGCTCCACAGCGGGCTCGCGTTCAGTGTCGGCGCCTGGGCGCCCCCACTGATTACGTTCCTTCTGGCGCCGCTCGTAATCGTCAGCCGCGATCCCCTCTGGATTTCAGCCGGCCTGTCCGCCCTCGATGCGTTTGGCTCGGTATTCGTCTTCTGGGGGGCCAGGCGGCTCACCTCATCCACCTGGGCTGGAATGGCTGCTGGCCTGGCTTATGCCGCGGCTCCGGCCGCGTTGATTTACGGCCGGATGGTCTGGAACGTCACGCTGGTCCCAGTTCTTTCTGCCGTGGCGCTGTGGGGCCTTATCGAGTTTTGGATGCAGAGGCGCTCGCTTGCACTAGCGGTGGCCCTGGTAGCGATCGGCGCGGCGGCTCAACTCCACGTTGTCAACGGGATCTACGGCGTGCTTTGGTTGACGGTAGCGGTGGCCGGGTGGAAATACGTTCGCTGGTGCCCCTTGGCCGCCGCGGCGGCGCTGCTGATTGCGGTTCTCGCCCCGTATATGGTGCTGCAACTGCGCACCGGCTGGGCTGACCTTCATGTCGTCGATGCCTTCTTGACAGCGCCCAAGCACATCGATGTCGAGGTCCTCGACACGGCTGGTGCTTCCTTAGGTACCAGCACCTTCTGGCGCTTTCTGCCGACGGCGTCAGGTTTTCCCTGGTTCCATTTCGACGCCGTCACGTGGCTTTGTGTCGCGCTAACGAGTATTGGCCTGGTGTACGCGGTGGCAGTCCGCCAGTTCTGCCATGCAATGGTGGCCGCTTGGCTGGTGCTGCCGTTAGTTTTGAGCATCCGCCACAGCGTGCAAGTGGCGCCTTATTACCTCCTGGGCCAGGTGCCCGCGGCGTCCCTGCTGCAAGGCTTAGGTCTGGCCGGTTTGACAGATGCTGCCCGGCGGCTTGGCCGGCCGCGTCTGATAGCAAGGACAGCAATCCTGGCGGTGCCCGCGGCGGCGTCGGCCATGCTGGTTGCCTTGATCGTCCTGTACTTCCAATTCCAAACCAGTTTGGCTGCCGACGTACGCCCAGGAACCTTCGGCATCCCCTTGCGCTACTGGAGGGCCGCGGCCAGCGCCCTTGGATCCACCACTGATCGTGAGCCCGTATACGTCGCGGAACCCCTCGATGTCGGTTACATCTTGCCCTACCTTACGCCCCTGCCCTCGTACCGTTACTACAGCGGCCGGCAGGTAGTGGTCTTGCCGCGCGAGCCAGCCTGGTACCTGGCCCACGGCGATACCTTAGCCAGCCGGTTTCTGATCGACCACGTTGGCGCGCCGCGTGCAACGATCACCACCCCGAACGGCGACATGGAGTTTGGCCTGTTCGAGATCCCAGGTGCGCCCGATATCCTCGGCGGGCCTGGATTCACGCCGCTCAAGGCAAGCATTGGGCGCAGCATCGCCTTCGAAGGGTATGTCGCGGGGGGGGGACCTTCACCGTCGACCTGCTGTGGCGGGTGATCGATGGCTCGGCTCTTGCCAACCAGCACCTCAGCCAGTTCGCACATCTCGTGGACGGTGCTGGCAGAGTTTGGTCCACGGATGCTGATTTGTGGAACATCTTTGAGCCGTGGAGCTCAGGCGATCTGGTAGTCTCCCCGATCGAGCTCAACGTCCGTCCGGACGCCCCGCTTGGCGGTTACTGGCTCGAGACCGGCTTCTATGACACCTTCTCCCAGGCTCCGCTGCCGATTACGCAAAACGGCCATCCGCTTGGAGCGTCTCTCCGCATCGGTCCACTGCGCGCCGGCAGTGCGGCTGCCGCACCGAAGGGCCCGGCGCTGGGCGTGTTCGGCGAAAACGAGCTGGCGCTGCTGCACGTCGAGTGGCGCGGCGAGGATGTGAGCGTCGATTGGCAAGCTCTGGATAAGCCACGCGCGAGCTACACCGTCTTCGTGCACGCCATTGACGGCGAAGGCAAGATTGTGGCGCAGCAAGATACGGTTCCTCGCGGCGGCAGCTATCCCACCTCGCTGTGGGAAGCGGGAGACGTCGTCCGTGACACATACCGTTTGGGCATCAAGCCAAGTCCCAGCGTTCGCTTGGAAATCGGTCTTTACACGCAGCCAGGTCTCCGGCGCTTGCCTCTACGCAAAGCCGGACAGCCAGCGGTCGATCATCTCGATGTTGCGGCGCCGGCGCAATAGTTCGCCGCAAGCCCAGTCTTCGCCTGGCTAGCCTGTGGGCGCCCCTAGCCGGACCGAATTTGATTGGCCGTCCGACCGCTACGCCATCGTGGAGGTGCCGTTGGCACGGCTGTTCGAGGCGGAGTCGGCCGGCCGCATGAAGGACCACATGCACCGCGACATCGACTACTACAGCCGGCAGGAGCACCGCGTGTGGGGCGCCACCGCGCGCATCCTCAACAACCTGTGCGAAGCCCTCGGCCAGCCCTGCGAGCCGTCGCACCTACAGTAATCCTACTTTGGTAGGATTTAAGCGTGAAGACTGAGAAAGTGTCGGTCAGCTTGCCTGCGACCCTATTGGCTGAAGCCCGTGAGTCGTGCGGGAACCGCGGACTCTCGCGCTATGTGGCCGAGGGGTTGCGCCGGCAGATCCGTGCACAACGTCAGGCGCAGTTTGTCAGAGAATGGGAAGAGGAGTTCGGCGCGCTGACAGATGAAGAGATTGAAGAAGCTCGAGAGTGGCTGCGAGGCTAGTCCTCGACTCCGGCGCAGTGCTGGCAGTAGCACGCGGAAACCGGACAGTGACCCGATTGATTGAGGCCGCCAGATTAGAGCAGGTCGACGTCGTGATTCCCCCGGTCGTCGTGGCTGAGACAATACGGGGGGGCGGGCGTGATGCGCCGATTCACCGCCTGCTGCGATTCGCGGAGGTGCCGCCGTTTGGCCTGCGGCTCGCGCGTCGAGCAGGCGCGCTATTGGCACGCTCCGGCACATCAAACGTAGCTGACGCTCAGGTGATGGCAGAGGCACTCTCGCGTGGCCCAGCTATAGTCCTGACAGGCGACGCGAACGACATGCAGCGGCTCGCCATTGGCGAGAGCGGCGTTCGGATTACTTCCATCTGAGGGCTGCACTCTAAACTTTCCCTCATGCAGGCCACCAAGACGAACTGGGCGGAGCTCGAGGCGCGCTATTACATGCGGACCTTCAGCCGGCTGCCCGTGGTGTTCGAGCGGGGCGAGGGCTGCTATCTGTACGACGATGCGGGCAAGGCCTACCTGGACATGGTGGGCGGCATCGCCGTCAATATCTTGGGGCATGCGCACCCGGTGCTGGTGGAGGCGATCACCAAGCAGGCGCAGAAGCTCATCCACACCTCCAGCCTGTACTACTCCGAGCCGCAGTGCGAGCTGGCGGAGTGGCTGATCGAGCGGTCGCCGGCGGACCGCGTCTTCTTCGCCAACAGCGGCGCCGAGGCCAACGAAGGCGCCATTAAGCTGGCCCGCAAATACGGGCGCACGCAGCGGAACGGCGCTTACGAAGTCATCACCATCGACCATTCGTTCCATGGCCGCACCCTGGCCACGCTGGCGGCCACCGGCCAGCCCAAGTACCACGAGCCGTTCCTGCCCATGCCGAACGGCTTCAAGTCCGTGCCGTTCAACGACTTCGAGGCCATGCGCCAGGCCGTATCGTCCAAGACCGCGGCCATCATGCTGGAGTGCATCCAGGGCGAGAGCGGCATCCACCTTCACGACCGCGACTATCTGCAGGCCGTCCGTAAGCTGTGCGACGACGAGAACATCCTGCTCATCTGCGACGAGATCCAGTGCGGCCTGGGCCGCACCGGGACGTTCTACGGCTTCCAGCAGTTCGGCATCGAGCCGGACGTCATTACGCTGGCCAAAGGGCTGGCCGGCGGTTTGCCCATCGGTGCCTTCCTGGCCAAGGAGCGCTGTGCGGTGCTGACCCCGGGCGACCACGGCTCGACCATGGGCGGCAACCCCGTGTGCTGCGCGGCTGCTGTGGCGGCCATGCACTACCTGGAAGAGCAGGACCTGATGGGCAACGCCGCCCGCACCGGCCAGGCGCTGAAGGACGAGCTGAGCAACCTCAAGGAAACGCTGCCAGGCATCACCGCGGTGCGCGGCATAGGCCTGATGGTCGCTTTCGACACGGCGGAGCCGGTCGCTCAGGAGATGGTCAAGAAGGGCCTGGACGAGGGCATCGTGCTGAACGCCACCGGCCCCAACACCGTCCGGCTGGTACCGCCGCTGATCATCAGTCAGGGCGAGGTCGAAAAGGCGGTCGGCCTCATCGCCGACACCTTCAAAGCCGTTTCCTGACATGGGCAACATCCTGCGGCACCTGCCCGTCGGCGAGCGGGTGGGGATCGCCTTTTCGGGCGGGCTGGACACCAGCGCGGCGGTCCATTGGATGCGCGCCAACGGCGCCATCCCCTACGCCTACACCGCCAACCTCGGCCAGCCCGACGAATCAGACTACGACGACATCCCTCGCCGCGCGCTGGCCTACGGCGCCGAGAAGGCACGGCTGATCGACTGCCGCACGCAGCTCGTGGCCGAGGGCTTGGCCGCGCTGCAGTGCGGCGCCTTCCACATCTCCACGGCAGGCCTGCCGTACTTCAATACCACCCCCATCGGCCGCGCCGTGACCGGCACGATGCTGGTGCTGGCTATGAAGGAAGACGGCGTCGACATCTGGGGCGACGGCAGCACCCATAAGGGCAACGACATCGAGCGCTTCTACCGCTACGGGCTGCTGGCCAACCCCAAGCTGCGCGTCTACAAACCCTGGCTGGACCCCGAGTTCAACGCCCAGCTCGGCGGGCGCAAGGAGATGTCCGAATACCTGCAGCGGGCCGGCCTGTCCTACAGGATGAGCAAGGACAAGGCGTACTCCACGGATTCCAACATCTGGGGCGCCACGCACGAAGCCAAAGACCTCGAGTTCCTGGACCGTAGCGTTCGCATCGTGGAGCCCATCATGGGCGTGGCCTTCTGGCGCGAGGACGTGGCCGTGAAGCCTGAGGAGATCACCATCAAGTTCGAGGAAGGCCACCCGGTGGCGCTCAACGGCACGAGCTGTGACGACCCGGTGCAGCTCGTGCTGGAGGCCAACGCCATCGGCGGGCGCCATGGGCTGGGCATGTCCGACCAGATCGAGAACCGGATCATCGAGGCCAAGAGCCGCGGCGTCTACGAAGCTCCGGCCATGGCGCTGCTGTTCATCGCTTACGAACGGCTGCTGACAGCCATCCACAACGAGGACACCATCGAGCAGTACCGCGAGAACGGCCGCCGGCTCGGCCGGCTGCTGTACCAGGGGCGGTGGTTCGATCCGCAGGCGATGATGTCGCGGGAAGCGTCGCAGCGTTGGGTGGCCAGCGCCGTGACCGGCGAGGTCACCCTGGAGCTGCGGCGCGGCAACGACTACTCGATCCTGAACACCGAAAGCCCCAACCTGACCTACCGTCCGGAGCGCCTGACCATGGAGAAGGGCGAGAACGCCGCCTTCTCGCCTGAGGACCGCATCGGGCAGCTGACTATGCGCGGCATGGACCTCGAAGACACGCGCGAGAAGCTGCTGCTGTATGGCAAGGCCGGCCTGCTGGCAGCCGCTGACGGGGGGGCTCTGCCGCTGCAGCTCGGGCCGGGCCCGGAGGGCGCATGAAACTTCCCTCGCCCACCGCGGTGGGCGAGGGTCAGGGTTAGGGAGCCATGTCCGCCGGCGACCGAGCACGCCGCGCAACGTGACCCCGATGAGCGGCATCCGGGCGATCACCGACGCACCAGGTAGCTGAACACGCTCTCCAGCGACTCGTCGGTCGGTGTGGCCTCGAACAGCGAG
>DAIUFO010000109.1:0-2163 GCA_036844545.1 Chloroflexota bacterium | reverse complement strand
CGCCCACCGCGGTGGGTCAGGGTGAGGGAACCATGTCCGCCGGCGACCGCCTCCCGCCGGCAGGAGAGGGAACATCTTCGCGCGCACCCTTTGGCGCCGCCTTTCGAGGCGAGTACCGCTGGACGACCATCACCGCCCTGGCCGCGGTGCTGGTCGGCTCCATCGACACCTACATCGTCAGCACCGCCATGCCGCGGGTGCTGGCCGAGCTGGGCCAGCCCGAGTTCTACGCTTGGGTAACCGCGGCCTTCGTACTGCTGCAGGTGGTTGGGCTGTCGCTCGGCGGCGCGTGGAAGGATCGGTCCGGCTTCCGGCTGCCGTTCGCCGTGTCGGTGGCCGTGTTTTGCGTGGGCTCCATAGCCTGCGCGGCGGCGCCCAGCATGAGCGTGCTGGTGCTGTCGCGCGCGTTCCAAGGGTTGGGCGGCGGCGGTATGACGGCCATCGCCTTCGCCGCCGCGGCCTCGTACCCGGAAAGCCTGCGGCTGCGCATGTTCGCTCTCATCTCGACCATCTGGGGCGTAGTCGCGGTCGTCGCGCCGCTGCTCGGCGGCTTACTGACCGATACCGTGGGCTGGCGCTGGATCTTCCGGGTCAACCCTCCGCTGTGCTTGATCGTCATCCTGATCGGCTGGCGCGGTTTCGCCGCTTCGTCGAGCCCGACGGAGCGCCGGCGGCTGCCCATTGCGCGCGCCGTGCTGCTGGCGGTTGCTGTGGGCGGTATCACCGCCGCGCCCTCGGCGAAGTGGCCCTTAGCCCTAGCGCCGCTGGCCGTAGGCCTCACCGCGGCCTGGCTGTTCAGCCGCGAGGAGGAGCGAGCCACGGTTCGGGTCATCCCCAGAGGAACTTGGCTTGGCCGGGGCGCGGTAGGCTCGTCGATGCACGCCAGCATCTTCTACACCGCGGCTTACACCGGCGCGGGCGTGTTCCTGCCACTCTACCTAGTGGAGATGCGGCACGAATCGGCCACCCTGGCGGGGCTGGTGCTCACCACTGGCGGCGTGTCCTGGACCGTCGGCAGCTTCATCGCCTCATCGCGGTCGCGCGGGCCCTGGCCGATGCGGATGGTGATCGTCGGAGCGCTCATGATCGCCGGTTCCGGTCTCTACATCGCCCTCCAGGCCGCGGCCGGCGGCTGGCCGCTGTTCCTGGTGTACCTCGCCTGGGGCACGGTCGGGGTCGGCATCGGCATCGCCATGATGCACCTCATGAACTGGGCGATCGTGTTTTCCCCGCCCAGCCAGGCCGGGAGCGTGAGCGGGGCGGTCCAGATCGTCCGCTACGTCGGCAGCGCGGGCGGCGGCGCGCTCATGGGGGCGCTGTTGAACGGCATCGGCGCCGATCCGGCCCACCTGCGGCTGTCGATTGTCGCCATCTTCATGCTCGTGTTCCTGCTGGGCCTCTGGCCCGCCACACTCGGCCGTCCGCACGTCGAGGAACGCGCGCACGAGCCGGCCATCGCCATGACGCCGGTGGAGGCTTAGACGATGAGGGTGGAGTCGCCGAAGGAGTAGAAGCGGTAGCGCCGCTCTATGGCTTCAGCGTAGGCACGCATGATCAGCTCGCGGGAGGCAAAGGCGCTGACCAGCGCCATCAGCGTGGTGCGCGGCAGGTGGAAGTTGGTGATCGCCGCATCGACCGCGCGGTACTCGTAGCCGGGATAGATGTAGAGCTTGGTCCAGCCCTGAAACGGCTGGACCGCGCCTTCTCGCCAAGCTGATTCCAGAGCGCGAACGCTGGACGTGCCTACGGCCACGATGCGCCGCCCGTCCACCTTGGCCTGCCAGCACGCCTCCGCGACCGCGAGCGGGACCAGGCACCATTCCTCGTGGATGTCATGCTCCTCGACGACGCCGGCCTGGATGGGTCGAAAGGTGTGCAGCCCGATGTGGCAGGTGACGTAGGCGACTCGCACGCCCCTGGCCTGCAGCGCGCCCAGCAGCTCCGGCGTGAAGTGGAGGCCGGCCGTCGGCGCCGCGACTGAGCCCTTCGGCCGCGCGTAGACCGTTTGGTAGCGTTCCGGGTCCGCCAGCGGCGCCCGGATGTACGGCGGCAAGGGTGTATCGCCGTAGGCCTCGAGAGCCTGGTCGAGGTCCTCGCCCGAGAGGGAGAAGCGCAGCCGGCGAGTTGGGTCAGTTCCTCTCCCACCGCTTTCGCCGTCCGCGT
>DAIUFO010000108.1:0-10921 GCA_036844545.1 Chloroflexota bacterium | reverse complement strand
CGCCGCTCTGGCAGCTCAGAATAAAGCAGCGTCTGATTGACGACCTACACTAGTTGCCGCCGACCTGCGCGGCGTCACCAGCCACGGCGTGTCCCAGATCCTGCGCAACTACCTCGACCGCCTGCGCGACGGCGGCACCAACCCTCGTCCGAACTGGCAGCTGACCCGTGAGATGCCCGCCGGCGGCAACGTCGATTGCGACCGCGGCATGGGCCTGGTAGTGGTGCCCAAGGTGATGGAGCTGGCGATCCGCAAAGCGCGCGAGGTCGGCGTGTGCATGATCAGCATGCACAACGCCCGCCATTTGGGTATGGCCCAATATCACGCCCGGCTGGCCCTGAAGCACGACATGCTCGGCCTGTGCATGACCTCCACCTCGCCCCACATGGCGCCAACCTTCGGCCGCATCGCCCGGCTCGGTACCAACCCCATCGCCTTCGCCGCGCCCTGCGCCGAAGAGCCGCCCTTCGTGTATGACGCCGCCACCACCGTTTCCGCCGGCAACAAGCTCAACGTCTACAAGCTCATGGGGCTGCCTGTGCCGGCCGGCTACGTGGTGGACGACCAGGGCCGGCCGGTGATGGAGCCCAGCGAGCACGGCGCCAATCACGTCCTGCTGCCGCTGGGCAGCTCGCCTGATACCGCCTCCCACAAGGGCTACGCCCTGGCCGCCATGGTCGACGTCCTGTGCAGCGTCCTCGGCGGGCTCACCTTCGGCGCCCGCCTGGCCGCGCGCGACTACAACCACTTCGTTGCCGCCATCAACATCGACGCCTTCGTGCCCGTCGCCGAGTTCAAGCAAGCTATGGACGACTTCGTCCGCATGCTGAAAGCCACGCCGCCTGCCGCCGGCTGCGAACGCGTCCTCTACCCCGGCCAGCTCGAATGGGAAGCCGAGCAAGACCGCCGCGCCACCGGCATTCCCCTCCATCCAGATGTCCTCGCCTGGTTTGACCAAACTTGCGTCGAGCTGGGCCTAGTGAAGCTGGAGCGCTAGTCGGTTAGCCTTCGCGGGCAGCCTTGGCCACGGTCGCCAGCGGCATGAACAGCCGCGGCGGCTGCTCGGGGAAGGCGCGAAACCCGAGCCGCTCGTAAAAGACCTTCGCCCGTCCTGACTTGGCGTCTACAACCACGGCGTACACAGCCACCGTCCCGCTGGCCTCGAGCACTCGGGACAGGGCATCGAAGACCAGGAATTCTCCCAAGCCTTGGCCTTGAAACCGCCGGCCCACTGCCAGACGGCCGAGGATGACCGCTGGCACTGGGTAGCCTGGCAGGCGGCGGCCCTCCGGCTCCGGAAGCGGTTCTTTGGAGATGCTTGTCGCCGCAAGCGTGTAGTAGCCCGCCATGGTCCGCGGCTCATCTCCAACCGCGACGAACACGCGCGAGACTCGGCGACGAGCGTCCTGGCTGGCTTGTTCCTTGATGTAGCGGTCCAGAGCCTCCTCACCGCAGAAAAACGCCGCACGGTTGTGGTCGGCATGGAGTGGCTCAACCGTGAACCGATTTGGACTCAGCCGCTCTACGACGTCAGCTCGCGGTATCGCCGGAAGCCTTCTCGCAGCGCCTCGCTAGGGGCGGGCGGACTGGCCAGCGCCTCGTAGAACGCGTCCCAATCGGCGGCGGCTAGCTTGAGGGTCTGATGCGTCTCGATGACCTGCTCGGCAGCCGTCAACGCATGGGTCAAGACGAAGTCGCTAACGCTTTGGTGTTCGTACGCAGATGCATCGAGCAGCCTACGCTTGGCCGCGCCATCCACACGCAGGTGGAGACGCTCATTTTTTGCGTCCGTTCGTGCCATTTCTTGAAGATAATTGTACGCCATGATGGCGCACAATTGCTAACCCTCCGCCAACGACTCCTTGGCGATGCGGAAGGCGTCCACGCCGTTGGGGATGCCACCGTAGACGGCGACGTGCAGCAGCGCCTCTTGGATTTCCTCGATCGTGCAGCCGTTGCGGATCGCGCCTTTGACGTGCGCCTTGAGCTCGCGCTCCTTGCCCAGCAGCGACAGGATGGCGATGACGATCAGGCTGCGAGTCTTGCGCGGCAGGCCCGGGCGCGACCACAGGCCGCCCCAGCAATAGTCGTTGAGGAACTCCTGCAACGGGCGGTTGAAGTCGTCCACGTTGGCCAGGGCGCGATCCACGTACTCGTCGCCCAGCACCTCGCGGCGGATGTTGAGACCTTGCTCGAAGCGTTCGGTGCTCATTTCATCGGCGAATAGGAGGTTGGCCGCCAGAAGGTGTTGGTCAGCCGGGCAACCAGCGGGCCGTTGCGCTCCGTCTCGGCGCGCTTCTCCTGCCACTCCTTGTCAGCCATGAAGGCGTTCCACTTGCGCTCGCGGTCGGCCATGTCCTCCCAGGCGAGCATGTAGTGCAGCTCGTTGGACGTGCCCACCTCCGCCGTCCAGAAGCCAACGACGTGGAACTCGAGCCGCTCCCAGATCTTGGTCGTGATAGTGGCGAAGCGCTTGTTCAGATCCCCCAACCGATTGGGCATGACTTCGTAGCGCCGGTATTCGTACAGCATGTGACGATTATTCCCGATGCCCGAAACACCCTGGAATCCGACCAAAGCGCAGGTATTGGCGGCCGCCGGCAAGACGCTGTCGGACGTCATCGGGCCCGCCCCGCGGGTGCTGTTCGTGGGCATCAACCCAGGGTTGTACACCGCCGCCATCGGGCATCACTTCGGCCGGCCCGGCAACCGCTTTTGGCCGGTGCTTCATCAGTCCGGCTTCACAGAGCGCCGCCTGAGCCCCTTCGACGAGCGCGAGCTGCTGCCACTCGGTCTGGGTATCACCAACTTCGTGGCGCGAGCCACGGCAACCGCTGCCGAGCTGACGCCCGACGAACTGCGCACCGGCGCGCGCGAGCTGGAGCGCAAGATCGTACGCTTCCGGCCACACTTCGTGGCCTCCGTAGGCGTGCAGGCCTACCGGACGGGCTTCGCCCGCCCTAAAGCCAGCATCGGCCTCCAACCCGAGACCCTTGCCGGGGCCAGGCTGTGGGTCCTGCCGAACCCCAGCGGCCTGCAGGCCCACTACCAGCTGCCGGAACTGGTGCGGCTCTTCGCCGAGCTGCGCGAGGCCAGCGACTTACAATAGCTCCGCCATGAAAGATGGATTCAAGGTCATCGATGCCGACCGACACGTGATCGAGCCCTCGGACTTATGGGACCGCTACATCGATCCGGCCTTCAAAGGCCGGGTAAAGATCACCGGCCCTGGCCAGGCGGGGCGGTTTGTCGACGGCCAGCCGGTGTCGGACGCCGTGCTTCTGCCGCGGGCAGACCGCAATTCCGACGTGATCTTCGCAGGTGACAGCCGCTACAACACAGCCTTCGGCGAGGCGCTCGCACAAGGTTTCAATCCGGCCTCCAATCTGCACGACATGGACCGCGAGGGCGTGGACGTGGCCGTGCTGTTCCCAACGCAAGGCTTCTACATGGCCTGGGCCGACTTCATCGAGCCCAAGCTCTCGGCTGCCATCTGCCGCGCCTGGAACGACTGGGCCGCCGAGTACTGCTCCTACGATCGCGATCGTCTTAAGAGCGTGTTCCTGATCCCGCTGCAGGATCCGAAGCTCGCGGTCGAGGAGCTGCGCCGGGCCAGCCAGGAGCTGGGCCTGGTCGGCATCTTCTGGCGCCCCAACGTCCTGTGCGGCCGCACGCTGGCCAGCGAGGACTACTTCCCCATTTACGAAGTTGCCCAGGACCTTGGCGTGCCTGTGTGCGTCCATGAAGGCGCTCGGACGGTCCTGCCGCAAGCGGGCTCCGACCGCTACAGCGCCTTTGGCCGTCACGTAGCCTGCCATCCGTTCGAGCAGATGCTGGCCTGCCTCAACCTGTGCGCCGACGGCGTGCTCGAGCGCTTCCCCGGCCTCAAGGTCGGCTACCTCGAATCCGGCGCCGGCTGGGCGCCGTTCTGGCTGGAGCGCATGGACGAGCACTGGGAGCACTACTCCCACGGCCGCTCCCGCGTCACCAAAGAGAAACCCAGCTTTTACTTCAAGCGCCAATGCGTCATCAGCGGCGAGGCCGGCGAGGAGATGCTGGACGTGGTGGCCGAGCACGTCGGCGACCACGTGATCGTCATGGCCACCGACTACCCGCATCCCGATGCCGCCGACAAGTTCCCCGACCGGACCGTGGGCGATCTGACCCAAAACCCTGAGCTTTCGGACGACCTGAAGCGCAAGATCCTGTGGGACAACCCATCGCGCTTCTACGGCTTCGAGGCCCGGGTCCCGGTCGCGGCCTAATGCCGGCCATCTTCCTGCGCGACGCCGATCTGGAACCGCTGGTCTCTTACGCCGATGCCATCGAGCTGGTCGAGGCCGCCCTCAAGGCCCTGGCCAAGGGCGACGCCAGCAACCGGCCTAGACAGCGCGTGCGCATGGAGCGAACCGGCCTGAACGTGCTCGTGTCCGCGCTGCCCGGCAGCGGCTACTTCGGCTTCAAGACGTATTCCAGCGGACCAGGCTCGCCCGGCATGCTCAACTGGCTGTACAAGGCTGCGGACGGCAGTCTGGCGGCCATGCTGCAGTCCAACTGGCTCAGCCTGGCTCGGACGTCAGCCGCCAGCGCCGTCGGCACGCGGGCGCTGGCCCGGCCGGACGCGAAGGTCGCGGCCTTCCTGGGCGCCGGCCGCCAGGCGACCGGGCAGCTGCCGGCCATCGCGCTGGTCCGCACATTCGAGGAGGTGCGCTGCTTCACGCCATCGGGCGCCAGCGCCGAGAAGCTGGCCGATCAGGCCCGCGGCCTCGGCCTCAACGCTCGCGTCTGCGCCAGCGGCCAGGAAGCCGTCGAGGGCGCCGACGTGGTCACGGTGGCCACCCAGGGCCGGAGCATCGCTCTCGAGGGCCGCTGGCTCAAGCCGGGGGCGCATGTCAACGCCATGGGCGTGAACCGGGGCACCGACCGCGAGCTCGATGCGGACGCGGTGCTGCGCGCGAAGGTCATCGCCGTCGACGAGAAGGAAAACGCCAAGACCGAGGCTGGCGACCTGATCCCGGTAGTCCAGTCCGGCGAGCTGAGCTGGGACCGCGTCCACGACCTGGGCGCCATCCTGAACGGCGCCGCGCCCGGCCGGCAATCGCCGGAGGACATCACCCTATTCGAGTCGCAGGGGCTGGGCATCGAGGACATCGCCGTTTCGGCGGTGGCCTATGAGCGTGCCATCGCGAAAGGCGTGGGCCAGCCGCTGCCCTTCTAGCCGCCGCCCTTGAGGATGTCCCCGAACTGCTTTTCCAGCTGGTTGAAGTGGGCCGCTTGCTGCAGCATGGTGTTCACGTCCACGCTTGACAGCGTATGTCCGGCCAGCAGCTTTTGCGTTTCCGAGCCCTGAACGAAGGGATTTCCTCGCCCGGCTACGGCTTCATACGCCCGAGCCCCTTCAGGGCTGGCCAGCCACGAGAGGAGCAGCTTGCCGGCATTGTGGTTCGAGCCGTACTTCAGCACGTAGCCGTACAGCGGATCGAGCGGCACAGGGTCGATCGTGACCCATTTGACTGGCGCGCCCTTTTGGACCGTCGGCAGCGTGGTGTGATAGTCGGTGTATGACACGTCCACCTCGCCGGCGCCGATGGCCTGGGCGATGGTGAAGTTGCTGTCGTACAGGCGCGGCTTCAGCTTGGCCAGCGACTTGATGTAGCTCACCAGCTTGTCTTCGCCCCAGGTCTGCCACAGGCCAGTGAACGCCGCTGCCCGGGCCCACAGGCCCATGCGATTGGTCCACTTCGGATCGATCAGGTCTTCATAGGTCTTGGGCGCATCCGCCTCCTTGACCTTCTGGGTGTTGTACAGCGAACCGCGGAAAGCGGCGATCTCCGCCACCATGTAGCTGGTGGGCGTCATCTGCGGCGGCCCCTGGATGCCGAGCCCCTTCCAGTCCACGTCGATCACGAAGCCGTCCTTGTAGTACCCGGCGGTGGTGGCGGCGTTCTCGAAATCGACGTCGGTCGTGGGCCCGCCGGCGCGGCTCTCTTGGGTGATGCGCGCCACCCGGTTGCCGCTGGTCACCTCCAGGAACCTGGCGTCCTTGATGGCCGGGTAAGCCTGCTGGAACTGCTTGATGATCTTGTCGCCCTGCTCCTGGGTGATGGTGTCGTACCACAGCAGCTTGCCCTCTTTGGCGGCGGCGGCTTTGACCGTCTCTAGCGACTCGGCGACAGCGCCGCCGCTCGGCGGGGCAGCCGCGCTGGCCGGTGGAGCCGGCCCCGAGCTCGCTGGCGCCGCAACTCCCCCGCAAGCAGCAAGCAGCAGTACAGCCGCCGCCGCGGCTGCAAGCTGCCGTCCTCCAGCAACCAGCCTCCAGCCTCCCACTACCAGCATCCTATGCTTCCACCCGGTGCGAAGTTAGTCGCCCGGCCAGCAGCACCAGGGCCGCCAGAACCACCATCAGCGACACGGCGATGGCCGTCGCGTACTGGGCCTGGCCACTGTTCCAGTAGCCATACAGCACCGTCGATAGGACCCGGTTGCTGCCCGATTGCAGGATGACCGCGATGGAGAACTCACGGACGGAGTGGAACCCCACCCAGATGAGCACGCCCACCAGCGCCGGCGACAGCAGGGGCACGATGATCCGCCGGAAGGTGTGCCGCACCGTCGCCCCGGCGACCTGGGCCGCTTCCTCGAGTTCCCGGCTTACTTGGAGCATGGCTGCCTGGACCGTCCGGGCGCTGAACGGCAGATACACGATGCCGTGGCCAATGGCGATCACCCAGATCGTCCCGTAAATGGGGATTGCCCGAAAGCCGAAGAAGATGAACACCAGGGCGATGCCCATCATGAGTGCCGAAGTGCCGATCGGCAGCATGGCCAGCACGTCCAGCAGCTTCCGCCAGCGCAGCCGGGAGCGGATGACCACCCACGCCACCAATACCGACAGCGCACACGTCCCGGCCGCTGCCACCAGCGCCACGATGGTGGAGTTGACGGCAGCCTGGTGCACCGCTTGGCTGCCAAAGATGAACAGGAAGTTCTTGGCGGAGAACTGGGTCAGCATGCCACTGTCGAAACCCGAGAAGTACGGCACGATGCTCACCCACAGCAGCGCCAGAAAGGGCAGGCCCAGCGCGGCCACGAAATACAGCAGCACCGCGGCGAAGCCAAGCCCGCGGTACTTGCCCAGCCGAACCCGGTTGGGCCGGTAGCCCTTGCCGCTGATGATGGCGAAGCGCGTTGCCTCGCGCGTGGCCCTGTAGTACACGAACATGGCCACGGCCAGGATGATGAACACCACGTTGTTGAGAGCGGCTACGTCGCCGTAGGCCGGCGCTCCGCCGGCCGGCTGCATCATCTCCCAGACGTGGATGCTCAGCAGCGGCAGGTTGGCCGGCAGGCCGATCACCAGCGGGATGTCCAGCGCCAGCGTCGAGAAAATGATCACCAGCGTGCCCACCGAGATCAGCGCCGGCAGGATGAGGGGCAGCGTCACCCGGCGCACTGTCTGGCGCGTGCTGGCGCCCGAAACGATCGCCGCCTCCTCCAAGGCCGGGTTCAGGAAACGGACCACAGGCGAAAGCAGCAGGAAGGATGTTGGCACCATCGCCAGGCCCTGGACCAGGATCATGCCCGGCAGGGAGTAGATGTCGAAACCGGTGAAGCGGAGCAGCCCGATCTTGGGGCTCGCCAGCAGCACCCAGCCGATGGCGAACAGCACGGGTGGCGTCACCATCGCCACCAGGATGCCGGCGCGGAAATAGCTGGCCCAGGGCACGTCAGTGCGCTCCAGCAGCCAGGCCAGCAGCAGCGCGCTGGCCTCGGCAAAAATGCCGCTGCCCAGGGCGAATATCACCGTCTGGCCCAGGGCGCGGTAGGTGTAACCGTCGGTCCAGACGGAGACGTAGTGCTCGATGGTCCAGCCCGCCGAGGCCGGCAAACCGCTGGGCCGGAAGCTGGCAATGACCACCGCCGCCACAGGGCTTAAGGTCAACACCACCAGCACAGCCGTGCCCAGCAAAGGCAGCGACCAGCCGTACTCGCCTGACCCTAGGGACAGGCTGGGAACTCGGACCCGCCAGCGTGCGAGGGCCGGCCGAGCCCCGGCGATCATGCTATTGGCCTTTTAGCAGCTTGGTCAGCTGGCCCTGCAAGGCGGTCATGTGGGCCGAGTCCTTCACTGATTGTTCGACCGAGAACGTGGCCAATTGCATGCCCTTCAGCATCTGTGCCGTCTTAGTCTCCGGTACGTACGGATTGCCCCGGCCGCTGACGTCCTCGTACACCTGAGCCCCGTGAGCGCCACTGAGCCACTGCAGCAGCAGCTTGCCCCCGGCGGCGTTGGCGCCGTACTTCAAGCTGTAGCCATACAGGACGTTGAGTGGCGTTGGATTGACGGTGGCAGCCTTGGCTGGCGCGCCTTTTTGCGTGGTGGGAATCGAGGTGTGGAAGGTGGTGAAGGCGACGTCGTCGATGCCGGAGCCGACATTCTGAGCCACCGTGAAGTTGCTGTCATACAGGTGCGGCTTCTGCGCCGCCAGCTTCTTGACGTAATCGATTGTCTGCTGCTCGCCCCACACCACCACGAAGTCTTCCAGGCCGGAAGGCCGCGCCCAGGTGCCGATGCGGCCTTTCCATTTGGGGTCGAGCAGATCCTCCATGGTCTTGGGCACGTCGGCCTCTTTGACCTTGTTGGTGTTGTAATAGAACACGTAGTACGGCGCGGTGATGGCCACCAGGTAGTCAGTGGGCGTCATCTGGGGCGAGGTTTTCACGCCCAGCGCCTGCCAATCGACAGTATTGAGGAAGCCCTTGCTGTTGAAGTCGGCCGCGCTCGCGGCGTCCTCGAAATCGACGTCGGCCGTGGGGCCGTGAGCGCTGCTCTCCTGAGTGATGCGGGCGAAGCGATCGCCGCTGACGACCGACAGGAACTTAGCGCCCGTCATGAACGGGTAGTCGGCAATGAACTGCTTGGTGATCTGGTCGCCCTGGTCCTGCTCGATGCTGTCGTACCACAGCACCTTGCCGCCGGCCTTCTGCGCCTCAGCCTTCACGGCCTCGAGCGAGTCGTTCCCCGCGGCCGCCGCGCCTGAGGCGGCGGGCTTGGCGGCGGCTGATGCGCTCGCTCCGGCGGCCGGCTTGGCCGACGCTGCGCCGCCGCCGCTCGAGCTCGGCGCAGGACTGTTCGCCGGCGAAGTGCTGGCTGGAGCGGCGCCGCCGCCGCAGGCAGCCAGCAGCATGCCAAGCGCAACCACCGTTGGAAAATGCAGTTTCATAGCTCTCCTTGCTCCTTATACTCCGCCGAACCCGGTATCCGCTGCCTCGGCCAGCAGCCAGGGGTCGGTGACCTGGGTTGAGGGCGGCTCGCCTTTGAGCACGCGCACCACCTCGCGGGCGGCGTGGCTCTGGCAGTCCACGTAGGACTCGTTTGAGTTGGCCGCCGTGTGGCAGGTGACCAGGACGTTGTCCAGCTGCAGGATCGGATGGTCCGCCGGCAGCGGCTCGGGATCCGTCACGTCCAGCGCGGCGCCCCTCAGGCGGCCCTCCTTCAGCGCCGCAAGCAGGGCGTCTGTGTCGACCAACGGCCCGCGGGCGGCATTGATCAGGTAGGCCGTCGGCTTCATCAGCTTCAGGCTCTCGGCGTTGATCAGATGCCGCGTGTCGCGGTACAGCGGCGCGTGCAGGCTCACGAAGTCGGAAGTGCGCAGCAGGTCGTTCAGCGGCGCCAGCTCCACGCCCAGATCGACGGCCGTCTTCGCGTCGAGATAGGGGTCGTGGGCCTGGACCTTCAGGCCGATGCCCTTGGCTCGCGGCGCCACCTGCCGGCCGACGTGGCCCAGGCCGACGATGCCCAACGTCTGGCCGGTGATGCGCAGCACCTCGCCGCGGTAAGCGTGCAGGTCGGCCGAGTGACGCTTCCAACGGCCCTCCCGCACGTAGGCGTTCATCCGTACGATCTTGCGGGCCATGGTCAGCAGCAAGCCCATCGTGTGTTCGGCCACCTCGATGCTGTTGCATCCTGCCGCATTGCTGATGATGATGTTGCGCTCGGCAGCCGCCCGCAGGTCCATGCGGTCCACGCCCACACCGGTGCGGCAGATGATCTTGCAGCGCTCCAGCGCGAACAGCGTCTCCCGGCTCAGCGGGATGGCGCCGTGGAAGATCATGCCGTCGGCGTGGCGCCCGGCTTCGGCCACCTCGTCGTCAGTCTTGGGGTTGGCCAGCACCAGCTCGGCGTCGATCTCGTTCAAGATGCCCCGGATCAGGTCGACCGGCACTTGGTTCGAGCCGCAGTAGACAACGACCGGCCTAGGCATCAGCGCGCCACCCCATGGCCCACCAGGCTTCCCTCACCCTGGCCCTCTCCCGCCGCGGCGGGAGAGGGAAGTTTCAGGCCATAGAGGCGGCCCGGGTTGTCCCACAGGATCTTCCGCCGCACGTCGGCGGCGAGATCCTGGTTGCCGGACAAATCGCCCACGGTGTGGTCCGGGAACTTCCCGATCGCGTCCGGGTGCGGATAGTCGGTGGCCATCACGATGTAGTCCGCGCCCACGTGGCGGACCACGTCGTGCACGAAGTCCTCACCCGCCTCGGTGCTGATCATGCACTGCCGCTTGAAGTACCAGCTGGGCAGCTCCTTGGTGATCTTGACCCGCTCCCCGGCGCGCTCCCAGTGCTCGTCCAGCCGGTCCAGCCAGAACGGCAGCCAGCCGCAGCCGGCCTCCAGGTGGGCCACCTTCAGCTCCGAGAACTTCTCCAGCAGGCCGTCGCCGCAGAAGTTGCCCACTGCCAGCATCTGCTCGAAGGGATGGCACACGGCGTGGCGCGTGAATTCGCTGCAGCGGTCCGAGCCGGCCTGCGGCAGCACCGTCCGGGCGCCCTCGTGGACGCACACGGCGACGCCCAGCTCCTGCGCCAGCTCGTACACCGGGAAGTAGTCCGGCGACGCCATCGTCCGGCCGCACAGCACGTT
>DAIUFO010000107.1:0-10931 GCA_036844545.1 Chloroflexota bacterium | reverse complement strand
AATGTTTTCGCGAATCGGTTCCCTTCCGGGTCCGAAACCGGACCTAATCACGCTGGTCGATGAACGCGCTCTTACGACCGGTGCTGCCGCTCGATATCGGCGATGCGCCGGATGTCGGCAGCTGTCGCCGGCTTCTCGGGCTGGGCTCGGTGAGCGCCCTGTGCGCTCGCGGCCGCTAGTCCCCTTTGGTGGAACCCTCGGCGGCGGGCTCTGCCTCGGCCGCGCCCTCGGCGCCCTCGGCGCCCTCGGGTGCGGCAGCCTCGGGAGCCACGACCTCTTCCTCGACCTTGCGCGGCGGCTGGATCTTGGCCACCATCTCGTCGGGGTCGTCCAGGACCGTCAGCTTGTCGGGTATGACCAGGTCGCGGATGTGGAGCGCCTGATCGAGCTCCTCCAGCACCGAGATGTCCACCTCGAGGTGATGGGGCAGATCGCCTGGCAGGGCCTCGACGTTTATGGCTTCGACCGCGTGCAGCAGGCTGCCGTCGTGCAGCTTCACCCCTGGGGCTTCGCCCACGAACAGCAGCGCCAGGCGGACGCGGGTCTTGGTGTCCATGCGCACCTGGTAGAAGTCGACGTGGATCAGCTTGCCGTTGACGGGATGGCGCTGGACCTTGCGGACCATCACTTTTTGGGGCTGGCCCTCAACCTGTATGTCGATCAGGCCGCTGGCGCCCGCCTGGTGGACGACGTGCCGCAGCGCCTTCTCCTCCGCCTGCAAGCCCTGGGATTCGATGCCGTGCCCAAAGACGTGCACCGGCACCGAGCCGGAGCGGCGAAGAGCCTTGTTTGCTTTCCCCTTCGCGCTGCGCGGCGCGACCTCCAACGTCAACGTGTCAGCCATAACCGGGAAAGTCTAGACGCTTATTCCGAAAACCCAGTGCAGGATGGCGTACACCAGGGCCGCCACAGCGGCGCTGGCCGGGATGGTGATGAGCCAGGCGGCGACGATGTTGGTGGCCACCCCCCAGCGGACCGCCGACAGCCGGCGCGTGGAGCCGACGCCCATCAGCGCGCCGGCGATGACGTGGGTGGTGCTGACCGGCAGACCGACATGGGTAGCCGCCGTGATCAGCGACGCAGCCGTGATCTCAGAGGCGAAGCCGTGGATGGGATCGAGCTTGATGATGCGCGTGCCCATGGTGCGGATGATGCGCCAGCCACCACTGTAGGTTCCCAATGCCATAGCCAGCGCCGACACCGCGATGACCCAGGCTGGCACGACGAACTTGTCCAGGGCGCCGTAGGTGACCAGGGCCAGGGTGATGACGCCCATGGTCTTCTGGGCGTCGTTGCCGCCGTGGCTGAAAGACATGAAGCTGGCCGACAGGACCTGCAGCCAACGGAAGCCCTTGTTCAGCGGGGCGGGGGCCATCCGCCGGAAGGTCCACAGCAACGCCAGCATGATGCCGAAGCCGATCAACAGCCCCAGAACCGGTGAGCTCACCAGGGCGCCGAAGGCCGTCTCGACCGTGGGCCACTTGATCGCGCTGGGGCCGAGGGATACGAGCGTGGCGCCGATGATGCCGCCGATGAGGGCATGGGAGGAGCTGCTGGGCAGTCCCCACATCCAGGTGAGCAGGTTCCAGCAGATGGCGCCGATGAGGCCGGCCAGGATGGCCACCAGCGCGATCTTCACGCTGACCAGGCCGCCGATGGTGTCGGCCACGCGAGTGTTCAGGAACGCGCCGACGAGGTTGAAGAAGGCCGACATTAGCACGGCCACCCGCGGCGAGAGGGCGCGGGTAGAGATGGAGGTGGCTACAGCGTTGGCGGTGTCGTGGAAGCCGTTGGTGTAGTCGAAGGCGAATGCGAAAACGAGGACCAGGGCCAGCAGAACGGCTCGGCCATCAGGCATGCTTGATGGTGATGCTCTCGATGACGTTGGCGATGTCTTCGCACTTGTCGTTGGCGTCTTCCAGCAGGTCGTAGACGCCCTTCCAGCGCAGGATGTCGGTGGCGTCGTGGCCGTTGCTGAACAGCTCGCCGATGGCCTTGCGGTAGACCTGGTCGGCCTGGTTCTCGAGGCTGTTGGCCTCGATCCAGTGCACATCCAAGCCGGAGAAGGAGCTGAGCTTCTCGAAGGCTTTCTGCAGCTCCTTCACGGCCTGCACGAGGATGTCGACGCCCTTCCGCAGGTGCTCGGTGGGCGACTTCACCTGGTACAACACGCAGGCGTCGGCTACAGCCTCGATCAGGTCCACCACGTCGTCGACGTTGGTACACAAGGCGTAGATGTCCTCGCGGTCGAAGGGCGTGACGAAGGTCTTGTTGAGCCTCTTGATGATCTCGTGGGTAATGGTGTCGCCGTCGTGCTCGATGGACTTGATGGCGCGCGCTTTCTCGACGATGTTGGTGTAATCGTCGGCCATGTCCTTGAGCGCCGCGGCGGCCTTGACGGCATTGGCGATGTCCTCTTTGAACATGTCGTAGAAGACCATCTCTTGAGGGACGAGGCTAAATCGCGGCATACATTCCCTAAGAGTCTAGTTGGTGGAGCTTTTGTCATTCCGAGCGGAGCGAGGAATCCGTGCTCAGGGCGCGGATGCTTCACTCCGTCTGCATGACAAAAGCCCCGGCGGCTACTTCGGCTTGCGCCCGGCGCAGACGACATAGTCGAGCTGTTTCCAATAAACGTCCACGGCTTCGTAGCCGGCTGCGCGGAAGAAGCTCATCTGGCGATCGAGGTCGACCATGTAGCGGACGTGGTTCTCGTGCTGGGCTTCCTCTTGCGGCCCGCGGTGAGTGCGCTTGTAGACGAGGCCGGCATCGAACCGGTCGTTGAGGCGCTGCCAGGTGTACTCGACGGGTAGGTTCGGCCCTTTGACCGGCTCGTAATTGACGTACCAGCCGCCGGGCCTAAGGCGCTCGAACACCTCGCGGAAGAGGCTGTCCTTGCGCTCGTCGGGCAGGTGATGGACGGCTTGGGAGGTCACGGCGGAGTCCATGAGCAGAGGGATGCCGTCGGGCCAGCGCGATTGGAGCAGGTCGAACTCGACGTAGCGGTAACGCCCCTCGTAGGCAGCCAGGGCCTTGCTGCCCTCGTCCATCATGGCAGGAGAATAGTCGGCCAACACGGCGTGGGCCTTGGGGTAGCGATCCATGATGGCGCGAGCGGCCATGCCGGTGCCGGCGGCGAGGTCCACGATGGTGAACTCCTCGTCATCTTCGAAGGGCAGCAGCGCCGCCATGATGCGCATCGGCTCCGCCCGCTTGGCCTCGCGTCCGGCGGCCTCGGCGGCCCAGCGCTTGATGTTGGCTTCGTCCTTCCAGACGGCTTCGTTGGTGTCAGGGCTACTCATCTCGCTGCGATTGTAAGCATACAATCGAGCCGATATGGACCACCCACCGATCGATCACTTTGGAGCGCGCGCCAAGCTGGGCAACGCCGTCATCTACCGTCTGGACAAGCTGGGGACTGACGTGTCGCGCCTCCCGTTCACCATCAAGATCCTGCTGGAGAACCTGCTGCGCCGGCTGGACAACTTCCACGTTGTCGCCGAGGACGTCGAGGCGCTGGCACGCTGGAGCCCCGCCAATCCGGGCGATAGGGTGGTGACGTTCCTGCCCGGGCGGGTGCTGATGCAGGACCTGACCGGCATCCCGGCGGTGGTCGACTTAGCGGCCATGCGGCAGGCGATGGCCAAGCTGGGCGGCGATCCCCGGCGGGTGAACCCGCTGGCGCCGGTGGACCTGGTGATCGACCACTCGGTGCAGATAGACCAGTTCGGCACGGACATAGCCTTTGCCTTCAACGTGGCGCGCGAATACGAGCGCAACACCGAGCGCTACTCCTTCCTGCGCTGGACGCAGCGCTCCTTCGATAACGTCCGAATCGTGCCGCCGGGCAGCGGCATCTGCCACCAGGTGAACCTCGAGTACCTGTCGTCGGTGGTGATGCGGCGTGAGGCCGGGGGCGAAACGCTGGCGTTCCCAGACACGCTGGTGGGCACCGATTCGCACACGACCATGGTCAACAGCCTGGGCGTGCTGGGTTGGGGCGTGGGCGGCATCGAGGCGGAGGCGGTGCTGCTGGATCAGCCGCTGGAGATGATGACGCCGGAGGTGATTGGCTTCCGTTTCACCGGCGCCCTGCCGGCCGGAGCGACGGCCACCGACGTAGTGCTGACGGTCACGCAGATGCTGCGCAAGAGGGGCGTGGTGGGCAAGTTCGTGGAGTTCTGCGGGCCTGGCCTGAACCAGCTCGCACTGGCCGACCGAGCCACCATCTCAAACATGTGTCCCGAGTACGGCGCGACGTCTGCGCTGTTCCCGGTGGACGACGAGACGACTCGCTACCTGCGCCTGAGCGGACGGTCCGAGGAGCAGGTGGAGCTGGTGGAGCGCTACACCAAAGAGCAGGGGCTGTTCCGTGGCGCGTCCTCGAGCGAGCCGCGGTTCAGCGAGCTCGTGGAGCTGGACCTGGCGACCGTTGAGCCCAGCCTAGCCGGCCCAAAGCGGCCGCAGGACCGGGTGGGCCTGAGCGGCGTGCGGGACAACTTCCACGCGGCCTTTCCCAACGGCGCCAGGGGCGTGGACATCGAGATTGGCAACGAGAAGGCGCGGGTCACCAACGGCTCGGTGGCCATCGCCGCCATCACCAGCTGCACCAATACCTCGAACCCGTCGGTGATGATTGGCGCCGGTCTGCTGGCCAAGCGGGCGGTGGAGCGGGGGCTGCGGGTCAAGCCGGCGGTCAAGACCAGCCTGGCGCCCGGTTCTCGGGTGGTTACCGACTATCTGAAAGACGCCGGCCTGCTGTCGTACCTCGAGGCGCTGGGCTTCCACGTGGTGGGCTACGGCTGCACGACCTGCATCGGCAACAGCGGGCCGCTGCCGGAGGCCGTGGCGGACGCTGTCCAGGCCGAAGACCTGGCTGTCGTTGCGGTGCTCAGTGGCAACCGCAACTTCGAGGGGCGCATCCATCCGCAGGTGCGGGCGTCGTACCTTGCTTCGCCGCCACTGGTGGTGGCCTACGCGCTGGCCGGGACGGTGGACATCGACCTGTCCACGGAGCCGATCGGCCAGGACCGCTCCGGGGCACACGTGTATCTGCGCGATCTCTGGCCCTCGCAAGAGGAGGTGCGCGAGACGCTGAACAAAGCGGTTACCCCGGAGCTGTTCAGGAAAGAGTACGGGCACATCTCCGATGGCGACGAGCAGTGGCGCTCATTGCCGATCCCCGAGGGCGACTTGTGGGATGGCGATCCGGCGTCGACCTATGTCCAGATTCCGCCCTACTTTGACGGCATGTCGGCCGAGCCGGGGCCGGTCAGCGACATCAAGGGCGCGCGGGTACTGGTGCTGCTGGGCGATTCCGTGACGACCGATCACATCTCGCCGGCGGGCTCCATCCCGAAGGACAGCCCGGCCGGGAAGTTCCTGATCGCGCATGGCGTGGAGCCACGTGACTTCAACAGCTACGGCGCGCGGCGCGGCAACCATGAGGTCATGATCCGTGGGACTTTCGGCAACATCAGGCTCAAGAACCTGCTCACGCCGGACAAGGAAGGCGACTGGAGCGTACATCTGCCGGACGGCGAGGTGATGCGTATCTTTGACGCATCCGAGAAGTACCAGGCGGAGGGCACACCGCTGCTGGCTATCGTGGGCCAGGAGTACGGCAGCGGCTCGTCGCGCGACTGGGCGGCCAAGGGCACGATGCTGCTGGGCATCAAGGCGGTGATCGCCGAGAGCTACGAGCGTATCCATCGCAGCAACCTAGTGGGCATGGGCGTGCTGCCGCTGCAGTTCAAGCCGGGCCAGAGCGCGGCTACGCTGGGGCTGACCGGTCGTGAGACGTACGACGTGAGCGGCATCGCCGGTGGCATCAAGCCCGGCCAGGACGTGACGGTGCGGGCGCTGGCGGACGGCGGCAGCGGGAAGACGTTTACGGTGCGGCTGCGGATCGATACGCCGGCGGAGATCAAGTACTACCACAACGGCGGCATCCTGCCGGCCGTCCTGCGGGACATGATGCGCGCGTAGCCGTCGATGGAGGTGACGGTCAATCTCTACGGGGAGCTGCGCAAGCACCTGGCGCCGGGCAAGAAGCCGCCCATTGGCCTGCGGGTGCCGGCGGGCATGGCGGTGCGCGACGTGCTGGACTACCTGAAGGTGCCTTCGGACGTGCCGCTGTCGGTGGTGGTCAACGGCGAGCACCATGACCGGGCCTACACGCTGTCCGATGGGGACGTGGTCAGCGTGTTCTCGATGGCCGCCTTCGGCGAACCCGCCCCTTGATCGCCGGCGTGCTGCTGGCCGCCGGCGAATCCACGCGCATGGGCCAGCTCAAGGCACTGCTGCCCTGGCGAGGGACGACGCTGCTGGAATCGCAGGTATCGGCGCTTGCTGCCGTCGGCGTGTCGCCGCTGGTGGTGGTGCTGGGGCACCGTTCGCCGGAGCTTGCTTCGCTTCTGCCTTCGTCGGCTCAGATGGTTTTGAACGAGCGCTACCGGGAGGGGAAGTCGACGTCCATCGTGGCGGGGGTTTCCGCTCTGCCGGCTTCGGTTGAGGCGGCGCTGGTGGTGGCGGTGGACCAGCCCACGGAGGCTGGTGTGCTGCTTTCGCTGCTGGACGGCTACTTGCCTTCGCGGCCGTCTGTGCTGATGCCGTCGATCAACTTTAGGCGGGGGCATCCGACGCTGTTCGACCGGCGGGTGTTCCCGGACCTGGAGGCGATCTCGGAGGAACGCGAGGGCCTGCGGGAGGTGATGGACCGGTATGAGGGGGAGATTCGGTACGTGGAAGTGGAGACGGAGCTGGTGAGGACGAACCTCAATTCGCCGGAAGAATATGAGGCGGCGTACAGCCGTTGGGGGGAGCGCTAACATTCGGCTATGGCGACGAAGGTGCTGTTGCGGGCAGAGGACTTAGAGGGGCTCCAACACAGAGTTGGCCGGCGGCTGGAGCTGATCAAGGGGGAGTTGCACGAAGTGACGGTCACGATTCGGCACACCGCTACAGCGATGCACATGGGCCACCTGTTCCAGACGTGGAATGACACTGCTCGCGCGGGCAGCGTTCTTGGAGACGCGGGATTTACCTTGGAACGCTCGCCTGATACCGTCCGCGCCCCCGATGTCTGTTTCATTCGCAAGGGAAGACTGTCTGGCGTGAACACGCGCAGGGGCTATCCGGAAATGGCGCCGGACCTGGTGGTTGAAGTTCGTTCGCCAAATGACACCTGGGCAGACTTGCGTCGCAAGGCGGAGCAGTTCATCGAGCGCGGCACCCAACTGGTGGTCATCGTCGAGCCCGACAAGCACATCGAACTCATTCGACCTGGGCAGCCTCCTCACCGGCTTCAGCTGGACGACGTCTTCGAGGCGGCTGACATCATGCCGGGCTTCAGCTGCCGAGTAAGGGACTTCTTTCCCGAAGAGCTATAGCTAGAACCGCGACGACTTGCCCCAGACCGCCTGTGCGGGTACTATGAGCTCTAGAACACATGTTTTCTCCATGGTCGCGTCCTTGACTAGCCAAGCGCCGCTGCTCGACATTCCAGGGCCTCCTCAACCGGCGTCAGATTCGAATCGACTCTCTCCGTCAGATCGGGCCTTCCACGACTGGTATAGGTTTGTGTTGTCGTTTCCGCCACACCTTGTGCGACAGTACCTCACGGCTTTTGGTGTCGAACCGGGGCATTGTGTCTTGGATCCATTCTGCGGTACTGGCACTGTCCTCGTCGAGAGCAAGAAGCTTGGCATCGACAGCGTGGGCGTGGAAGCCAGTCCGATGGCGCACTTTGCCAGCACGGTTAAGACTGACTGGAGCGTCGACGCCGCTGGCCTGGTGAACTATGCACGATCCGTCGCCGACTCAGCTTCCGAGGCGTTGCGGGTGGACGGAACGTATGGTCGCGAACCGTTCGGTTGCTCTGCGCCGGTCGCAGCCAAGAGGTTGAGCGAAGAACAGGCGCCGCTTCTACTAGCTGAGTCCATTAGCCCACTACCGCTCCACAAGACACTGATCCTTCTCGAGGCGATCTCGAACGCGAGTCCGAGTCATTACGAGCGCTACGCCAAGCTGGCACTGTCAAAGGCGCTCGTGAGGTCGATTGGGAATCTCCAATTCGGTCCAGAAGTAGGCGTCGGACCGCGTAAGCTCGATGCCCCGGTAGTGGACAGCTGGTTGGATGCGGTCGAAGGCATGGCTCGGGACCTGAGCGATGTTGAGGGCTCGCAACATGCCCGGGCGGTACCTCACCTTGGCGATGCACGCGAGGTCGTGGGGTTATTGGCGCCCGAGTCAGTGGACGCGGTAATTACGTCGCCTCCCTATCCGAATGAGAAGGACTACACGCGCACAACTCGTTTGGAGTCTGTGCTGCTGGGCTTCATCCGGAACAAGGACGATCTACGAGCCGTTAAGCGGGGCTTACTCCGCTCTAATACTCGGGGCGTATACAAAGCGGATGACGACGACAGTTGGGTCAGCGACCATCCAAAGATTCAACGGATCGCTGAGGAGATCGAAGCGCGTCGCATCGCTCTGGGCAAGACCTCGGGCTTCGAGCGCATGTACGCGCGCGTCACCCGTCTTTACTTCGGCGGTATGGCGCGGCATCTGGCAGAGTTACGAAGTGCCCTCCGGCCAGGAGCGCGGTTAGCCTACGTTGTGGGCGACCAAGCGTCGTATCTGCGAGTGATGATTCGCACCGGGCAACTGATTGCCGACATCGCGGAGTCTCTGGGCTACGAGCTGGTAGGTATCGACCTCTTTCGCACACGCCTAGCTACAGCGACTCGCGAGCAGCTGCGGGAAGAGGTTGTGGTTCTTCGCTGGCCGGGAAGGCGTTAGTGGACCGATCCAACAAGGGTCCACGGGTTGAACGAGAGCCAAACCGGTATACAAAGCTGCTGGAGCATCTCTTCGAGGCGCACTACAAGCCGGGAGCAAGCGAGGTCACGTTCAACCGAGAAGAGATGGAGGCGGCCGCCGAGCAGCTTGGAATCAAGCTGCCACGAAATCCGTATGACATCCTGTACTCGTTCAGATTTCGGGCGCCTATCCCTGAAGCGATGCGGGCCAAAGCTCCTCCAGGGCAGGAATGGGTGATTAGGACGGTGGGCCGCGGTACGTACAAGTGCGTTGCCAGCTCGGTAGCCGCGAACATCGTCCCTGATCCTGGCTTGAGCGAAACCAAGGTGCCCGACTCGACTCCGGGTGTCATCGCGATGTATGCGCTCGATGACGAGCAGGCCTTGTTGGCCAAGCTGCGCTACAACCGGCTCATCGACATCTTCACCGGTGTGACCTGTTATTCGCTTCAGAACCACCTCAGGACAACGGTGAGCGGAAGGCAGTTGGAGACTGATGAGGTGTACGTAGGCGTCGACCGGCGCGGGGTCCACTACGTATTTCCGGTTCAGGCCAAAGGCGGCAAAGACAAGCTGAACATCGTTCAGGTCGAGCAAGACCTTGCGATGTGTGCTCTGAAATTTCCCCACCTCGTCTGCAAGCCAATCGGAGCGCAGTTCATGGCGGATCAATTGATCGCTCTATTCGAGTTGGAGGAGACGGATACCGGTGTTGCCAAAGCCTTGGAGCGACATTACCGGCTGGTCCCGCCAGCGGATTTGTCTGTCGAGGATTTGGCGGCGTACTCCCGCAGAACCGAGTGACCGCTAAAACCCTAGAGCGTAGCCTTCGCGGCGGGGGTCGGCGCCGCCCTGGAGGACGTTGGTGCGGGGGTCGATCATAATGGCTTGGGCGCCGCCGGTTTCTTTTTCCCAGGGGCCGGCGACGACGACTTCGTGGCCTTTCGCGCGGAGGGCGTCCGCCGTCTCTTGCGAGAAGCGGCTTTCGAGGAGGAGCTTGTTGTCGGGGAGGTGGCGGTAGCGAGGGGATTCGATGGCGGTCTGGACGTCCATGCCGAAGTCGACCCAATCGACGGCGTGCTTGAAGTTGGTTTGGACCTGGGCGTCGGCGCCGGGGGTGCCGTAGACGATCCAGGGGCGGCCGCCGCGGAAGATCATGCAGGTGTTGAGGGTCATGGACGGGCGCTTGCCGGGCTCGACGACGTTGCGGTGACCGGGCTCGGTGGAGAAGCCGCACATGCGGTTGTTCAGCAGGATGCCGGTGTCGCCGGCGATCACGCACGAGCCGAAGTTGTGGAACAGGCTCTGGATGAAGGACACGGCGTTGCCCTGGCCGTCGACGGCGCACATGTAGGTGGTCTCGCCGCCAGGTCCTCCGCGGACGGCGAAAGCGGCCAGGTCGAAGGCTTGGACGTTGGTGGCGGCGGTAGCGCCGATGCGGGCGCGCTGTCTGGCGGCGTGGTCCTTGGACAGCAACAGGTCCAGCGGGACGGCGTGGAACTCGGGATCGCACAGGTAGCGGGCGCGGTCGGCGAAGGCCAGCTTCTTGGCCTCGACCATGACGTGCAGGCGATCGGGCTCGCTGAGGGCCTTGGGATCGTAGCCCTCAAAGACGTTCAGTTCCTGGCCGATGATGAAGCCTTGCGAGGGCGGCAGCTGACCGTAGAAGTCCACGTCCCGATAACTGACGTGCCAGGGCTGGCCCCAGCGGGGTTTGAAGCCAATGAAGTCGCCGGCGGCCAGGAGGCCGCCGTTGGCGGCCATGTACTCGCCGATGCGCTGGGCGATCTCGCCTTCGTAGAAGATGTTGGGGCCGTGCTGGGCGATCAGCTTGAGCGAGGCCGTCAGGTTGGTCTGAACCAGCAGGTCGGTGGGGACGGGCACCTGGCCGCTGGGCAGCAGCACCGCGGCGGTCGTAGGCCATTCGCCGAGCTGGCTCTGCATGGCGGCGATCTCGCCGTGCAGCAGGTTGTTGACCGGGAAGCCCTGCTCGGCATAGCCGACGGCGGGCTGGATGACGTCGGCCAGGCGCGGCACGTTCTCGAGGATGAGCGTGTCCTCGGTCAAAAGGCTGGCGATCATCAGCGGCAAAGTGGCGTTCTTGGCGCC
>DAIUFO010000106.1:0-10937 GCA_036844545.1 Chloroflexota bacterium | reverse complement strand
TCCAGCATCTGGTCGGCGCGGCCCCCGCCCGGTCGGCACCAGGAAGAACAGCGTCCAGACGTCGGACCAGGCGCTGACCTGGCCAGCGATCGCCGGCAGGTCGCGTAGGTTGTACCGGCTGACTGAGGTGCCAATCTGGATGAGAAAGCCCAGGTCCCTGGCTTCCCGAAGAATACAGAGGGTGCGCTGATACGAGCCGCGAACGCCCCGAAAGCCGTCATGCAGCTCCGCTGTCGAGCCGTCCAGGCTGACGTGCAGCATGTGGACGCCGGAGTCTCGCACGCGCTCCAGTGATCTTCGGGTGACGCGGCCGGTGGCGCTGGGCGCTAGGGCCACGCGCAGGCCCCGCTGCACGCCATAGCCCAGGAGCTCATACACATCCTCGCGCATCATGGGATCGCCACCGGTCACCACCAGGATTGGCCGGCCAAGATCGACCACCTGCTCGATGAAACGCAGCGCCTCCTGAGTACTGAGCTCAGCCGGATCTCGGCGCGGGATGGCGCTGGCCCGGCAATGAACGCACGCCAGCGCGCAGGCCCTCGTTATCTCCCAGGCGACGGTGAATGGCTGCACGTTGAAGTCGATCTCAAGCAGCGACCCGCCGCGCGCCGGCGCATAACGTTGCCCAGCCGGGCTAGGCGGCCGTTCCGCACGCCAACTCTCCAGCGGGGA
The DNA here is from genome assembly GCA_036844545.1 of Chloroflexota bacterium. GTDB lineage: Bacteria > Chloroflexota > JAJPGV01 > JAJPGV01 > JAJPGV01 > DATGVV01. The sequence continues at coordinate 10,262 of DAIUFO010000106.1, read as the reverse complement.
GATCACAATGATGCTCTCCCGGCCTTGACCTGCTCCATGAACCGCGGCTCAATGAAATCGGCAGGGTTGGCCGCCTTGGCCTTCTGGTTGCCTGTCTCGGCAAGGCTGTCGAGCACGAACTTGGCACCCTCCACCGTCGGTGTTGGGTCATCGTGCAGCAATCTCTGGTAGTAGTTCCAGGTATCCTCAATCACCTGCGTGTCGTCGGACTTGAGGAACTTGCGATAAACATTGACCGTGAAGGCTTCGTCGCTCTTGTAGCGGTGGATGGTCTTGACGTAGGCCCGCAAAAAGGCTGCAACCGTGTCCGGGTGCGCCGTGGTAAACGGCTGGATTGCTTGAACCACGGCCGTCGGATATTCGATGGGCAGCTGGCTCAAGTCGGCCAGCGAGTGGAAGCCGATCTTCTGAGCCTGGAAGTTGAACGGCGGCGCCAGCGGGGCGCCTGATACCTGGTTGCTCCTGAGCCCGGCAAACATGCCGGGGTAATCCTGCAGGGGGAGCAGTTTCACGTCCTGCTGGGGTTTGAGGCCCCACGATTGCATCGCGCGCGTGACCTGGAAGCAGGTGCTGTCGCATACTTTAGTCACGGCCACCGCCTTCCCAGCCAGGTCCTGGGGCTTAGTGATGCCGGCCGGGACCATAAAGTCGAAGATGGGTTTGGTCACGGGCACTGCCAGTATCTCCGTCGGAATAGCGCTCAAATGAGCCTGGATGACGCTCGGCGAGTCGCTGTTGGCCATGTCCAGATCACCGCTGTGGAGCGCGGCGATCACTTCCTGGCTGCCGGGGATCTGCGTGATGGTGACATCGAGGCCCTGGTCCTTGAAGTACCCTGCCTCCTGCGCCAGCTGAGGCAGCACTTGAAGCCCGCTGGAGACCGGTATGGCGAATCGAAGCTTGCTCTGGCTGAGCGGGTTCAGGCTGCTGGCGGGCGGCGTACTCGCAGCCGTGCTGCCTGCGCTGCCGCTGATGGCCTCAGGGACCTGCGAACCATTAACCGCGGCACCTGGCTTGGCCACGGCACTGGCCAGGCTGCTGCTGCCTGGTGAGGAACCGGCCGGTCCGACACTTGCGGCCTGGCTCGCTGCCCCAGGGCGGCCGGCTGGTGGGGCGGCCGACCCGCACGCCACCAGAACCAGTGCAACGACAGCGCAACACGAACGCCAGCCTATGTGAACGGTGGTCATCGCGCAATCTCCATCATCTGTGTTCGTGTGCGTCGGATGTCAACCTTGGATCCGCGCAGGCGAGTCGGCGCCCCCGTCTTCTGGTGACGAAGGCGAACGCACGACTCGCTTGGCCTTATGCGTCGTTCTGGGAAGCACACCGGGCCATCGGTCGAGGTCCTGAGCGGTCCAGCAGTTGGGAGTGGGCTGCGCCGTCGTCCCAGAGGAGAAGTGGACGCGGCGCACGTCCTCCGGTGCGCACGCCAGCAGGGCGCCCCAGGGCGGACGCTGCGCGAGCGCTGCGGCGTAGTCCGCCTTTCGCGTGAACGGCAGGCACGCCAGGTCCCTCCAGAGTCCGCGGATCGGCCGAGTTCCACCCGATCTCATCCCACTGCTTTCGGTAGAACGGGCTAGACGAGTAGACATAGGCCAGCTGAAACTCGCGTAATCGGTCCCGAGGCCAGAGCTCGCAGGCGTCCCAATACTCGGCAGAGCAAGGCTCAGCCTCGTCCTTATGCACGCCCGCCTTCTCCGCACGCGAGCGCTCGGCCAGCCCGGACCGCTTTTGTGATCAGCGAAAATGTCCGCTTGCGGTTGATGATCAGCGAAAACGTCCGCCCAAATGGGCAGTGCGGTGATAGTGCTGTTATAGGTCAGTGTCACTGGGACGCGCCCGAGCGTATTTCAGAATGGAGGCAGGGGCATCGGCAGCATCTGGGGCCGGCTCGGACGGAGAGGTCAGGGGCTGCCGGACACTGGGCTCAGATGGTTCAGCGGATCTGAGCTCCAGGAGCGGAGCTGACGCAGGGGGTCGTTGCAGGTCGTTTTCCAGGATGGCGAAGAAGTAGGCCATGAGCTTGGGCCGGCCGTCCACCTGCCGGCCCAGCACCCGGCCGGCAGCCTGGGCGCGGAGCGTCTTGTCACGCGCCTGGTGGAGCAAGGTCAGGAAGGTGGCTGGAGCGACACTGGACGTAGCCAGCAAGCTGGCCGCACGCGTCAAGCTGGGTTTGCGCGAGGCCCATGGCTCGTGCAGTTCCTCACTCAGGTCGGCGAGCGCCTGTGCCACCTCGGCCGGCAGCGTGGGGCTGGGCTGGCGTTTGGAGCTCAAAGAGCGCTTCCACGGATGGTCATAGGCGGGCCGCGTTCTGTTGGGCGATGGTGGGCCCGCGGTGGTGTCAGGCGCCTCATGCAGCGGGAGTGGCGGCGCTGGGTCAGTGGCTGGACCGGCGACGACCGCGCGTGGGCCACCACGGGCGCGCAGAACGGGCGCTTCGGCCGGAGCCGGCTGATGGGCGACCCGGCGTCCCTGGTAATACACCGCCAGGCTGCCGTCCAGGCGCTCCTGCACCTCGACATGGGCTCTGGCGTAGCTCGGCCGCTCGCGGCCGGCCAGCAGTTGCAGCCGATGCTCCTCGAAGCGCACCGTGTTGTCGGCCGCCACGGTGCGCCCGTACTTGAAGCAGAACACCTCTTCAGCGACGAAGTCCGCTGGCACCGGCCGATAGGCTGAGCCCGGCTGTGCCGCGGGCACCATGAAACGCTCATTGAAGCGTGGCAGGTAGCTCTCCAGGACCCGCTGGGCGTCGGCGAGTGTGAGGGCCTCAGCCAGACGAAGCTCGCTCGTTAAGCGACTTTGCAGGGTGCCCCACGCTCGCTCGATCCGCCCCTTCGCTTGAGGACTCAGGGCGTAAATGGCCGTAACGCCGAGTTCCCGCAGTACCCGCCCAAACTGGGTCGGCTGCCGCTCGCCGGCCAATTGCTCCTCGAGCGTCTTGCGCTCCTTGCGGTTGCGCACGAAGATGCCATGGCGGTCGAGGTAGAGCGCCAGTGGGATGCCTTTGCGCTGGATCACAGCTTGCAGCCAGAGCATGTAGCCCTGGGCATCCTCCTGTTCCCGGAACACCGCCCAGGACACTTCGCCGCTGGCGTCATCGATGCCGCCGATGAGCGTCAGATAGGGACCGTCGGGTCCCAGCCACAGATGGCGGCTGCCGTCGGCTTGCAGCAGCATGCCTTCCTGGGGCAGCCGTTCGCGCCGGCTGCGGTGCTTGGGCGCGCGGCGTGGCCGCGGCGGCTGCAGTCCGGCCGCGCTGATAATCCGGCGAACCGTGCCCCGGCTGAGATCCAGCCCCTCGTCTTCGGCCAGCTTCTCCGTCAGATGCTGGTGATTGAAGCCGGCGTACTTGCCGCGCGCCAGTCCAACTACTTGGCCGCGCACCTCGTCGGTGAGGGCATTGACTGGCCGGCGACCACGATTGCCATGGACCAAGGCTGCTGCGCCGTCTCGACGATACGTTTTCTTGAGCCGCCGCAGCTGCCGCTGCGAGATGCCTAAGGCGTCCGCCGCCTGCTGATTCGTCCACTCGCCGGCCAGGAGTCTGGTAAGCACCATGGCCCGCTTTTGCTCGTCGCCGTCCAAGGTGAGGTGTTCTTCTTGCATGGGAGAACACCTTCACCGCCCACTCCCTTGTGGGGCGGACATGTTCGCTGATCAGTCGACGCGGACACCACCGCAGCCCCGGAACGGTGCTGGCCACGGGCTGCGCCGTGGCTGCCGTTAGTGACGATAGCCGTGACGATGCGGGCCTTCGGCGCTACCGCTGCCCGGCACTGCCTGGTGTCTGCAGCGGGCTTCCAAGGTGCTGGGTGCGGGGTGCTGCCGGCACCGCCCATTTTGGGGGCCGGACATTTTCCCTGATCACCAGGGGTAAGCGGACATAATCGCTGATCAGTCGACGGGGGACATAATCGCTGATCAATAACACCCGGACCGGCTATTGCTTGACATGCAGTTGGTCGATGAAGCCGCTGGCTTGCAGCTGCTGCAGGAAGTGGTCGTCGTGCGCGCCGGCAAGCGTGACCCCTCGCGCCTTAGGATTGGCGCCGAAGTCCTGCACGGTCTTGAATCCCTGCTCCTGGACCAGGCCCTCCACCTCCATCACCGGCAGGAACGCATCATAGGCTGTCTTGGCCGTCGCCTGATCGGATTGCGTGTGCTTGGCTATGGCCGCAACCGCCACGTCCGGCTGATTGAAGAACATCGCGGTTGCTTCCAGTTGGGCCTTCAGGTACGCGTAAACCACGTCCGGATGAGCATCCGCATAGGGCTTCATGACCACCGTCAGGTTCTGCTGCAGCGCCACGTGCTCGTCTATGGTGGAAGCCAGCTTGGGAAAGCCGGCATTGTCGGCCTTGATGGTGGTCGGCGGCGACATGACGCCCCCCTGGACCTGACGGCTGGCCAGGGCTGCCAGGATGGCGGGCATGTCGCTGGAGTTGAGGAGCTTCACGTCCTGGTCGGGTTCCAGGCCGTGGTTCTTGAGCAGGACGCGCGCCGACATATCCGTGCTGCTGCCGGTTTGGGTAACAGCCACGGTCTTGCCCCTCAGATCCGTAATCTGTTTGATGGCCGGAGCAGCGTGGAGCTCGAACACTGGCGAGGCAGTGCTTTCCCTGATCCCCACCAGGGAAGCTCCGCCAGCCCTAGAGTTCAAGATCTCCGCGCCACCGACGTTGCCGATCTGAATATCGCCCGCGATGATCGCCTGGGCCTGTTTGACCCCCTCGATGTTCACTAGCGTGGCATCGAGTCCATATTTGGCGAAGATTCCGTTATCCACGGCGATCCACACCGGCGTGAACACGCCGCTGGGAACGCCTGTGGCGGTCGTGATCTTGACCGCTGAGCCGGGCGGGATGGTAGGAATAGCGCCCGCCGGCGCCGAGCTTGGCCCCCCTGGGGATGCTGTGGCCATGGGTGGAGTGCTGCTGGGTACCGTCGGCGCGGCTGTACCGCCGCAAGCAGCCACAACGAGCAAGAGCGAGCCGGCGAGCGCACTGCTGCCACAATTGCGAAATTTCATCGATGTCACTCCTATGCTGGTGATGCGAGGGCCGATGGCTTGTTACGCAACCAGCCCCCCACCGACACGCTCCAGTCTGTGTGTCTGGCTGTGAACTACACATAAACTCTGCGTGAATGGGCCATTAACCTCGCTGCGTCAGGTGCTATGCGGCAGCCGCGGAAGGCTTGACGCCGACCGCCGCGACGATGGGGCAGCTCGCCGGCCCTGCGCAGGGCTCGCGCAACGTCACGACGGGGATGTTCGACCAGCGCCGGCGCGCCGCGAACCCCTCTGGCAGCGGCTGGGCAGCCGCGGTTGGTGGTATGGGCTTGCCGTCGGCCAGCAGCTTCTGCACCCGCCTCACGCCGAGCAGAGCGGCTCCGAACGCGCCGTTGAGCTGGCCCAGGCCAGCGTCGGGCACGTGCAGCGTGGCGCTGAGGTGGCCCTCCAGCGCTTCCACCATCGCGGCGTTGCGCGTCATGCCACCGGCAAGCATGTACTCCGGTTCCAAGCCCACCTTCCGCATGAGCTGCACGGCGCGGCCAGCCAGGGCAATGATGGCCCCGCGCATGATGTCCTCAGCCGGCACGCCAGCGGACAGGTGATTGATGACTTCCGATTCCGCGAAGACCGCGCAAACGCTGCTGACCTGCACGGGCGAGGTGGAGCGAAGGGCGTACGATGCGATGTCTTCGGTGCTCAAGCCCAGGTAGCGCGCCGTCTTCTCCAGGAACGCGCCGGTGCCCGCCGCGCACTTGTCGTTCAGGCGGAAGGAGCGCACGCGGCCAAACTCGTCGATCTTGATGGCCTTGATGTCCTGGCCGCCGACGTCGAGGATGGTCCTGGTGCCCGGGAAGAAGTGGCTGGCCGCTTGGGCATGGCAGGTGAGCTCAGTGATCTGCGTGTGCCGAAACGGCACTGTGTGTCGGCCATAACCCGTGGTCGCGACGTACGTCACGTCGGAGCGCTTCAGGTTCGCCGCCTCGAGCACCTCGGCAAACACTCCCTCGGACGCCTGGCCCAGCTTGAATCCGGTCCGGCGGACGGCCGAGCCCACCACCACCAGGTCGTCAGTCAGGATCACCGCCTTGGAATAGGTCGACCCCATGTCTATGCCCGCTACGTACATCATGCCTCTCCATTCGGTGAAGTGCTCAGAGCCAAGTGCTCAGCGCCCGCTGCAGCACCCGCGTCGTGGTGAAATGCCCGATCGTGGGCGAAAAGGGCAGCGCCGAGCGCGCCAACGAACTGGGCCTCGGGGCTCACGTTCAGCCCGCAGCCGAGGATCTCCGCCAGCAGCGCTGGCATGGCCACATTGCGGCTCACGCCACCGGTGAACGTCACCTCGCTCTCCAGCCCAACGCGTCTGACCAGCGTCGCACAGCGGCTGGCAATGGACTGGTGCATGCCCATCAGCACGTCTTCGGGGAGGCGTCCTTTGGCCAGGTGGCTGATGATCTCGGATTCGGCGAAGACTGTGCAGGTGGTCGTGATCCGGACGGGATTGGTGGCCTTGAGCGCCAGCGGCCCGAGCTCCGACAGCGGCAGTTCCAGGGCGTAAGAAGCGGCTCCCAGGAACCGCCCGGTGCCGGCTGCGCACTTGTCGTTCATGCTGAAGTCCAGCACCTGGCCTTCGGGCCCGATGCGGATCGCTTTGGTGTCCTGGCCGCCAATGTCCAGTACGGTCCTGGTGCCCGGAAACAGCTCGATGGCGCCGCGAGCATGGCAGCTGATCTCCGTCACCTGGTCATCCCCAAACGTCACCTTGTAGCGGCCGTATCCAGTGCCGACCACGTAGGCTACGTCGTCGCGACCTATCCGCGCGTCCGCCAGCGCGGCGTCAAAAGCTTGCTGGGCCACGCCGGCCATGCTCGTTTCCATGTCCAACAGAGCGCGCCCAACCATCTCCCGGCGTTCATTGAGGATGACTGCTTTGGTCTGTGTGGACCCCACGTCCACCCCAGCTACGTAGCGCATTGTCATCACCTTTCCAAAGCCGGCTGTTCGCTGGCTGTCTTCATGCGCTGTTGGAGCGCCTCGAAGAAGGCGTCCACGCGGTTCTTGATCTGGGCGTCGGACCAGTAGCGCGGGTCGATCAAGTCCGACTCGATATACAGGCTGGGAATTCCGAATTTACGGATGATGAACTCCCGGGTATCGAGCATGCCGGTCGAGACGAAACGGCAGCTCTTGATGCCATGGAACACAAGGCCGTCGGCATGGTAGTCGGCAACCTGCTGGGCCAGCTGCTCGTGGGCGAAGAATTGATGGCTCAGGCCGCGCTGAGCGGCTAGGGCGGTCACCTCCGCGAGGCTCTCCAGCGGCCGCGAGGTATCGTACTCGGCCCCTGCCGCGTCCAGGCCGCCGGCGGCAAAGGTCAGATAGTCGGAGTACGCGAACACGCCGCCCCAACGCTCGAACAGCTCCACCAGACGGCGCATCGACACATAGCAGGGTGTGCCGGAGAAGATCAGGCGGAAGCGCTCGTTGGCCACGCGGCCAGTGCCCTGCGCCACCTGCTCCTGCACGTGCCGCTGCAGCCGTCGCATGTAGTCCACGCCCTGCGCGGTGCCGCGAAAGACGTTCATGATGCCGACGTACGTCAGGCCATCCAGCATGGCGTTGTATGGCGCCGGGCGCACGCGGTTGAGAGCCATCACCTCCAGCCACAGCCGGGTCATCTCATTTGAATAGGCTTCGACCTCCGCCAGACGGTCGGGATCGAAATGGGTCCCCGTGATGCGTTCGCAGATGGTGATGAGCTCCTTGAGTTGGGCCGTGATCCAGCGGCTGTCCGACATGTGCTGCGTATCCCCGGTGCGCACGTCCCATCCGCTGGCGCGCTGACCTGGGAGGTCGAACACGAACGCCGGCACTCCCAGCCAGCGCTCCCAGATCTCGGCCCACTTGATGAAGGTGTTGCACATATTGGAGGCGATCGCCAGGCTCGGCTTGGGCAGGTGGCCCATGGGGTGCTGGAAGTCCTTGAGCAGGAGCCCTACGTCCGCCTTGACGTAGCTGCACACGTCAGGCGACATGCCGTAGTCCTCCGCCAGTTGCAGGTACTCAGGGGCCATCTTTCGCACGGCGGTCTGCAACGAGTTGATCTCGGGGAAGACCACCTGGAAATCAAAGGAACGCAGGATCTCAACGGCGTTGCCCATCACAAACACGTACGCTACCGGCTCCCCTCGCTCTTCAGCCTGGCCGAGTGACGCGTACCACTTCTTGAGCAGCCGCTGCCCTTCCTTGCGAGGATCGAAAGCGGCCAGCTTGGGGGTTTCTGCTTTCTGATTGCTGGGTTTGGATAGCGCGGCGGTCACAATGCTTCTCCTATGTGGCGTGTACGGCTACCGGCGGCTGGCCGCCGGCTGATCGCTGACCTCGAACATCAGCGACTCAGCGAATGTTTCAATCTGCATGGCCATCTGATCGAAGGACGTCATCTTCTCCTCGAACTCGAGCACGAGAAAGGGAACGCCCACCTTCTCCAGATGCTTGACGCAGGCCAGCTGATCGTCCAGGCCAGGTTCGCAGAACTTGGCGGCAGTCAGCATGGCCGCGTCCGCTTGGCTGTCGCGCAGCATGTCCATGAGGACGTCCTCCTTGGGCTTGCGCGCGTCATGCTGCACCGGGCTCGCCTCGCAGCGCTCCACGTAGCTTTCTGCCAGGGCGCGGACCGGGTCGCCATCTTCCGGCACATCCTCGGTAAACCAACGCAGGCCAATCAGCAGGTCGTCGTTTACGACATAGCAGGCATCCTCGATGGTCTCCAGCATCTCGAGCGGCGGTTGCTCGCAGAAGCCGCCGAGAAACACCACTCGCGGCTTGTCCTGGGCCGGCATAGGGCGGCGTTCAATCGCTTCGAGCGCGCTTGCCAGCAATTCGTTGTGCCGCTCGCAGGGCATTCGGGTGCGGCTGCGCAGGAGCAGATAGGCCTCCACCAGGCTGACCTGCCACGGCGTTTCGCGTTTGATGCGATACAGCTCGCGAATCAGGCGGCGGTTCTGGTTGTAGATCCTGACGCTGGCTCGTATAGCCTCGTCGGGAATGGGTTCGCCGATGCGGGCCTCCAGGTCGCTGCGCAAGCGCTGGAACTCATCGTACAGGTAGTCCGCGGCGCCCGAGGTGTTGATGTTCTGCGGTAAGTACAAGATTTCCGAGAGTTGCTCGGGGAAGACCCGTGCCCATATGCCCGCGAGGTGCTTGGCCGGATCGCAGATGGGGTGGGTGACCATCCCAGTCAGGCCGGCGAGGCTCCCGTTGAGGCCAAGCTCGAGCGTGCCGCGGCAGATGGAGCAGATGAACGAGCCCAGACGAGCGTCAGCCAAGCGCACCTCAGTGCGATTTCCAGCGCCGAGCAGGTTCGCCGGCAGCAGGCGGGCCGCGTGCGCGATCTCTTCCGGAAAGTAGACCGGGAAATGGCCCAGCGTGCCGCGGTAGCCCGGTGGCAGCGCGGCGCTGCCTGATATGCCAACCTGAGCCGTCGCCTGGTGACATTGCTCCAGCACGTCATCGAGCGCCGCCTGCGGATCGTTCACGCTTGGGCGCCCTGTGGCTCCGACCTGCGATTCCATGATCTCAGGCTAACCCCATAGAGCGAGCAGGGGTAGAGGGGAAGCGACTCGCTTGGCGGTGGGGTTTCCCGCTGGCAATGTGCCCCGGACTGCAGGGGAAATCCCCCTGCTCAGATCGTCAGCAAAAGGCGGATAGGCCGGTGATCTCGCGGCCGATGGTCAGCAGGTGCATCTCGTTCGTGCCCTCGTAGGTGTAGACGGTCTCGAGGTTGAGCATGTGCCGGATAACCGGGTAGTCCAGCGTGATGCCGTTGGCGCCCAGGATGCTGCGCGCCTGGCGGGCGATGTCCAGGGCGACACGTACGTTGTTCATCTTGCCCAGCGAGATCTGCGCCGGCGTGGCTTTGCCCTGGTCTTTCAGCCGGCCAATGTGCAGCGCCAGCAGCTGCCCCTTGGTGATCTCGAGCAGCATGTCCACCAGCTTCTCCTGCGTCAGCTGGTAGCCAGCAATAGGCCGGTCGAACTGGACCCTGCTCTTGGCGTAATCAAGCGCTGACTCGTAGCAGGCCGAAGCCGAGCCCAATGCGCCCCAGATGATGCCATGCCGGGCTTCAGTCAGGCAGCTCAATGGTCCCTTGAGGCCTTCCACCCCGGGCAAGAGATTCTCCTCGGGGACACGGCAATCCTCGAACACCAGCTCGGACGTGACGGATGCCCTGAGCGACATCTTG